>ASHK01001278.1 GCA_000695745.1 Vibrio madracius
AACAACCTATTGTTAGCAGAAACCGGTAAGGCCGTTATCGCCGACCTGTTATTTACCAAATACTTATATCAATAGGTCACCGAATCTAGCGTGCTTTTAAACGTTGGCTATCCACCAATCCTAATACGATACCACTCGCTAGGCCCGTTAAGTGCGCCATATTGGCAATCGCTAAGAAAGGTTGGAAGAAACCAAGAATGAGCCAAACCAGCATAAAGCCTACGATTGGCTTTTGAATGATAAGTCCAAGCTCAGGACGTTTCCAAGTCAGCATCCAGAGATAACCCACCAGCGCGTAAACCACCCCCGACAAGCCGCCAAAGTTTGCACCCTCGACCCAATATTGCCCAGTCCCAGACACGGCAGCGGATATTAAAAATATCTCAATTAACTTCACTGAGCCAAGACGCTTCTCAATATCACCACCCAGCTGCCACCACCACAATAAGTTGAAGATGATATGGAGCACTGAGAAATGCAGTAGAGCATGAGTAAACCAACGCCAAATCTGCCATTGTTGCCCGTCAAAAGCAGGAAAATGCAGAGATGCGAAGATGGCCTCACCCAAACCAAGCTGCTGTAGAACAAAAATCACCGAACAAACAAGCATAATACTCAAGGTCACTACACCTGCTTTTGCTTTTAGGAGCGACATAAAGCTTGGTGTCTGATAGTGAAATCTGTTTTGACGCGTCTCTGCCATGTCCCAAGAAGACGCTTGGTATTTAGGATGATTCGGTTGTGTCAGAAACTGCTTAAGCTCTGCTTCCGCTTCTACCTGATCTTCACTGTGCATTAACCACAGAGCAAATTGACCACTTCCTTCCGGCATCATCTGCACATCAATCTTTCTTGATGCCATGTAATCAATAAATGCCTGACCCATCCGCGGGTTTTGAATCGTGATCAATCTAATCATAGTTATTTCTTCTATTGGTAATTCAGCACGTTGCCAAGCCTCAAAGCCACCATCAACGCTATAAACCTGCTCAAAGCCTTGGTTTAGCAGATATTGCGCGGCCCCTTGGCTACTGATGCCGTGATAGCACATGACTAACACTGGTGATTCAAACTCCACTTGCTGCATGAAATCAACAATGCTGTCGTTGGTAAGATGAAATGCACCCGAGGCATGCGCCACCGTAAATGCTTGAATGTCACGAATGTCGACCAGTCGTGCTTCTGAGTTATTACTCAGTAATTGATGCGCGTTGAGCACATCGATATGTTGAAACTGCTCCATAGAGTCTAAACCTTCACTTTCTTTATGCACCAACCACAATCAAATTTAGCTTGGATTCGATGCTTTTTATACGTTGTTATTTCACGTCCGATAGTATCACTATTCAGTGTTGTCAAAGTACCGATAATCAATAAGGTTATCCACTTAAGCTTAAAAAACCACCATCTGTGTGTAACTCTGTGGATTGCGTTGATAAGGTGCTTTAGGATCCTTTGATCCACAATATCTAGGTATGATCTTGATCTATCTGTGTGTAAAGCAAAAGGTATCCCCAGTACTAAAAGCGCTTCAATCGACCGTTTGTCGCTGCTTTCTGACAGTTGGTAAATAATTTTGTCACAGACTTATCCACAGGTCACAAGTGAAAAATGTGATCACACTATTCGATCGTTTGA
>ASHK01001279.1 GCA_000695745.1 Vibrio madracius
AGAGCCGTTCTTTAGCGACGGAATCAAAGCGCAAAATATTTCCCCTGACTAATGCGCAAAAGAGTATTTGGACACTGGATCAGTTCCTCGAAGATAACAAAGCCTATAACAACCCGTTAGCGATCACATGCCATATTGAGCATGAGTTTGAGCCAGACAGAGTCGAACGCGCACTGACGAAAATGGTCAATAACCACGATATCTTCCGCACCACCATCCGAGTGGTTGATGGCGAGCCGTGTCAGTGCATCGATAATTTGCCTCGCTTTGATTTTGGTTTTGATGATATTACGGCTTTACCAGAGATGGAAAGAAATCAGTGGATCAATCACGTCGCTCGTGACCACGGCAGAAAGAATTTTGACCTTACTAACGGGCCACTGTTTCGCTGGAGAATGGCAAAAACTCAACCGGGTGAATACATCATCATGTTGACTTTTCACCACATTATTTCGGATGGGTGGACCGTTAGCTTGTGCTTTAAAGAGTTCATGAGTACCTATTTTGGTCTACCAATAGAGCCTGCAGCACAATTCACCGATTACGCCATAAGGGAACATCACTGTCTTGAAGCAGGCGAGTACGAGCAAGGTCTGAATTATTGGCGCGATAAGTTGAGTGGCGTTCAAGGCGTGCTAGAGCTTGACACTGATCATCCACGTCCCGATACGCCAAATTTTGAGGGAAGCTATGTCAGTCGTTCACTTGACTCAGGTTTTGTCATCGGCTTCAGTCTTGCGCAGCCAAACAAGGGGCAACCACGTTTCATCTTATGTTGGCGGCCTACCAGTTACTCCTGCATAAATACACTAATCAAAGTGACATTGTGATTGGCGTGCCTTTTGCCAATCGCGGTGACGCACAAACGCAGCAAATGATGGGGTTGTTTATGAACACACTACCGCTGCGTTTCAATATTGATGACAATTTGCCTGTTTCGTCGGTGATTAGAGCAGCGAAAACCGAAAGTGAGCAGGCGATTGCCTATCAGAACGTACCGTTTAATTGCATTCTTGATGTTGTTGATTATGCGCGAGATGTACGTGTTAACCCGCTTTATCAAGCCGCGTTGACTTATCAGGTCTATCCACACTCACGAACCAATACCTTGTTTGAATACACTCCGCTTAAGGTGGACTACGGCGTATCTAAGCTGGATCTCAACCTCTGGATTGAAGAAGACGGTGACGGATTATTGTGCACATTTAACTACAGTACGGCGTTGTTTGAACGTGCCACGGTAGAGCGAATGTTGGTTGACCTACACACCATCTTGACGGCATTGGTCGACCAGCCACAACAGTCGATACAAGCGTTGTCATTGGTGACGGAACAAGAGCGCCAGGTTTTGATTAAAAAGTGCACACCTACAGAAGCTTGCACGTTGTCGCCGGTTCATTACCAGTTTGAGCAACAGGCGCTAGCTTGTCCTGAAAGCGTAGCTGTGAGGTGTGAAGGTCGTGAACTGAGTTATGCCGATGTTAATGACCGCGCCAACCAATTGGCGGCACAATTGCGATCGCAAGGCGTAACTCAAGGTGAGCCAGTCGCGATGCTGATGGAAAAAAGCGAGCATTGTGTAGTAGCGATACTAGCGATTCTAAAAGCAGGTGGCTGTTATCTTCCTATCGACATGAATCTGCCTGAATCTAAAATTAAGTTCATCTTAAACGATGCTAAAG
>ASHK01001280.1 GCA_000695745.1 Vibrio madracius
TAAAAAATAACTAAAAATAAGAAGAAAAATGGTCAATGATCACAATAACTTGATGCAATTATGCTCAAAGCGTGAAGCGAAGCACGCAACACGCGATCATCTATGTTAATATTAATTAATAAATAGAAGAACCTTGAGACAAAGTAGGTATGAAAAGAACGAACAAAGTAACAATGACGGATATCGCTACTGTAGCTGGAGTATCGCAACCTACCGTCTCGCTCGTTTTGAGTGGCTCCAAAGGGGGTAAGGTTTCAGAAGAAACGCAACAGAAAGTGTTGAGTGTCGCTAAAGAACTTGGGTATAGAGCAAAAAAGCAAAAACACAGTTCCGTCAAACCGAAGAAAATCGCTTTGATAGTCAACATTCTGGTCGATATCGACCTTTTACGAGTGCCATTAATGCGGTAAGAGAATACGCTTGGAAGAATGATTTCATCGTCACCATCTTTAATTATTGCGATGATGATGAACTAGCGGCTCAAATCGAAAAAGAAATTGCCTTGGGGGATTATCAAGGTGTCATCTACGCATCTAGCGTGACCATGGAAATCAGCAAGGCGAGTATTAAACACGCGTTACCGACCGTATTCTTAAATTGTGTACCTACGTTTAAATCGACATTTCCATCTGTTATCCCTGCAGATTTAAACGGCGCTTATCAAGCCACCGCCACGCTCCTTGAACGAGGCTATACACGTATCGCTTTTATCAATGGTGAGTCTTATATGATGGCGGCTCAGAACCGCCTTGCGGGCTATCGACAAGCGTTACTCAACTACGACCAAGTTGTTGATGAAAGCCTGATTACCTACGGCGGACTGGAATATGAATACTGCATACCACCAAGCCCGAGAGATGTTATTGAAGCCCAATCGACCTGAAGCGTTCTTTTGTGCCAGTGACTATATGGCACTCGGTTGCTATCAAGCGATCAGAGATTTGAATCTAAAGATACCAGATGATGTCGCGGTGATGGGATATGACAATTTGCAGATTGCTCATGATGCCATCCCAGCCATGACGACGATGCAAATTCCTTATTACGACATGGGTAAACTCGCCGTAGAAATGCTCTTGGACGTGATGAACAAAGTCCCAATCGCATCCAATCAATTTAAGATAGAGGGCTCGCTCATCCTACGAAACTCCATCTAATCAGGCTTTCTACTAACATCAGACAGGGAGTGCAAAACCTCTATGCCTATGTTAGACACTCTTTGCGCAGTTTCTGAACATCACTCCTATTATCTAGCATCTAGGTGGGTACATCTTCCCCACCTAATGACCTTTCCAGCATGATGCTCATCCTCGCACGTTGATTCCTCTCTCCTATCAGGTAATACTTCGCTTGGTCAATCACCACGCAATATCAAAACTGGAATACCATGAATAAATCTCTTGTGCTGTTGAGCCTCATGCTCAGCGCTTTCTTTTCATCTGCCTCAACGCTCGATCAGTCTATAGCATCAATTGAGCAACGAATCTCAGGACGCATCGGTGTTTCCGTTTTGGATTCTAGTACTCAACAGCAATGGCACTATCGAGGCAATGAACGGTTTCCTATGATGAGCACGTTTAAAACTCTGGCATGTGCAAAGATGTTGCATGACGCTGACTCAGGAGAGCTAGATAAGAACGCTTTGGCTCCCATAACGTCTGACAAACTTATTCCTTGGTCACCGGTCACAGAGAAAATGGTGGGCAGTTCCATTACCATCAGCAAAGCTTGTGAAGCGACCATGGAAACGAGCGACAACACCGCAGCCAATATCGTTCTGCATTCCATAGGGGGACCTCAAGAACTCACTGAGTTTCTGCGTTTGAACCAAGATGACGTGACTCGATTAGACCGCATTGAACCAGAGTTAAATCAGGCACTTTCAGGCGATCAACGGGATACAACAACACCAAATGCGATGAATACCACGCTGCATCGCCTTCTATTTGAAGGTGCACTGAATCCTGGTTCGAAAAATCAGTTAATAGCTTGGATGCAAGGGAATACGGTTTCAGATTCATTGCTACGGTCAATTCTACCGCAAGGATGGTCCATCGCAGACCGCTCTGGCGCAGGCGCTAATGGTTCACGTGGTTTACTGGTGCCATTTGGGCTGACAATCGCAAGCCATTGGTCATCAGCATTTATCTAACACAAACCGATCTATCGATGTCTGAACGTAACCAAATCATCAACGAAATTGGTGGGCTGCTTTTCCAGACGTATGCTATCAAGTAACGAACTAAGCGCAGCGTTAATTTAATATAATGTATGCCGCCACTAATTGTATTTCTCCACCAAGATAGTGGTCGGCATGTTAACTCATTGAAGGAAACTTACGCAGAAGCTTTAAGTCGGCGCTCTATCTGAAATCACCTTACCATCTTTAATAGTAATAATACGTTTAG
>ASHK01001281.1 GCA_000695745.1 Vibrio madracius
GTTATCCGCTCAACACCTGCACATTGGAAGGGATAAACAACAAAATAAAGTTAATCAAGCGAATGGGGTATGGATATCGAGATACAGACTACTTCTTCTTGAAGATAAAAGCGGCTTTCCCCGGAAAGCCGCGATGAACCTTCTTAAAACTAAATTTATTGGAGGTGTTGAAGTAAATTTTGTCACTCATGACGAATTCTTCCTTGCAGCACGTTTCGAACGGTCGTGCTTTTTTATGATAAAAAATATTGATTAGCGTGACCAAGACTCAAACGACTTGGTCACGCTATTCCAAAACCTTTGACTACTTTCTTGTTGCCCAACAAGCGAATAAAAAACGTGGGGCGCTTAGATAGTGACCGTAAAGTTCAAACGCGGCTTGCTTTGCATCCAGATCTTTTTTGAACTCACCGCTATCAACCGCTTTCTCAATTTGAATTGTTAGATAACCGATCCAACGATGTATCGCTTTGCGTAAAGAGGCCTGCAATTCGTCTTGACGATTGTCGCGCCAGGCATCAATGAACATACAGCTCCCTTGAAAGGACTGATTCCAACTCATCCAGTTATCAATAAGATGCCTAAGCTATCCGACATTCTCTCGTGCTGATGCTCTCTAACTGGGGCAATCACGCGACTCTGGAACGTTGCATCAGCATATTCAACGACAGCAACCTGCAAATTCACTTTGGAATTAAAATGCGCGAATAGACCACTTTTGGACATCTGACATTGCTTCGCTAACTCGCCAATCGTTAGACTTTCTAAGCCTTCATGACTCGCGATACCAAATGCTTGAGTGAGAATATGCTCTTTGGTCAGCTTACCTTTACTCATTCATGTCCCCGTCAAAAACTATTCTGACATCAATTTAGCACGGTCGTACTATTTTTCAATCTTCATTTTAACGAGTGACTAGATATGGAATAATTATTCAGTGCCTTTATGCTTGCCAATATGGAATGTTTATGAACTCACTGGTCGACCAACTGCTGTTCTCTGTTGCTATTACAGGACCGATTTGTCTTATGATCATTTTAGGCATGATATTCAAACGAATTGGTTTGATTAATGATAATTTTATCGACGTAGCCTCTAAATTAGTCTTCAAGGTTACACTGCCTGCCA
>ASHK01001282.1 GCA_000695745.1 Vibrio madracius
AATCCCTGTCTTTTAAGCCAAACCACTTGTTTGACCCAAATTTTGCAGAAAATTTGAGATTGAGTTTGTTTAGCTCGGTGATTTTTGGTTCAACCCCCGGCCCAAAGTACCAGTTGATCTTCTGTTCGGCGATTGAGTTTGAAACTTTGGCATATTCATTTCTTTCCTGCGTTTCAGTGGCAGCAAAAAAACCATGTTGATTGCCATTTTGTACTCGCGTTTGAGCATCAGACCAACTGGTCATTGTAAATTGGTACGGTTGACCCATAGAGCCAAGCGCGCACTTCACGGTAGTAATGGCGATACCTTTCATTTCGGCATTCTCATAATATTGATAAGGAGGCCAGTCTTGGGTTGTTAGCATCAACCTAGATGGGCCCATAGTATTAGCCGCAGCGCATGACATCATGCACTTGCGAGCAACAAGGTACATCGCCTTGAAAATGATAGATAACTTGTCATGTTATGGGGTTTCAAGAACATCCTTATTCCTTACTAGCTCTGAAATTTTTAACATAGAAACGGGGGGGAAATACCCAATCAAGTTTGCGTATCCGCGTTAACGATGTACGAAAACTGTTGAAGTGTTTCAATGGGTATATCTCCAGCGAACGCTCCCTCGGTAAGTATTTGCTGTGCTTTAAAAGCAGCAAATTGACCCGCGTAGTAGTAGCGGCTAACCACACCAATAAGTGCACCGCTATTGCGGATTGGTGATTCTGTGGCTGAGAAAGTAGGTAATCCTGCGCTGTGTACAATGTCGGTAATCACTTTTGCGTTCGATATTAGCAGCGAGTCCGCAGGCAGGTACACTAGGTCTACTCCATCTTTCCTCATATCAGCAACCAGAGTTTCGAATGTTACTCTGTCTATGCCGTCAGCCGTTTTCTGAACGGGGTAGCGTTTTACGGTAATATCGTTTTGCGTGGCTACGGCCAGCAACGTGTTCGCCGCTATTTGCGAGTTGTTTTCTAGTGGGTTAAAGACAATGCCCACGGTATTGATGCCTCCCAATTCTTTGATGACATTAAGCTGCACTTCATAGGGGACAATATGGCTAACGCCGTGTAGTTTTGGGCTCGCTGTGTACTGTCCACGCTATCGACGATTTTGGAACCAATCGGGTCGCTGACGATATTAAAGACAACCGGAATCGTCCCGTTATTGTTGAACTCTGTTGGCGCATTCGTACTACCTAAAAGTGACAGTGTAATGGTGGTGCCGAAGGTATAAATAAGATCAGGCTCGAGCCCGTCAAGAGAGTTAATGTGTTTGGCTAACGTCTGTCGATTTTTATCCGCATCTAAAATAGTTATTCGGACGTTATCATTCTGATTCATTTCGTCCACAAAGCCTTGTTCTGCTTGTGTCATGCCACGCCAAAGTAGCATGACGACGTGTTTGGGCTGGTCAACACTAGAGGCATGGCTTTCTTGTGTTGTTAACGGCGCCGAGGTGAGCATTAAGGTCACGACTAGGAGGAGGCACTGAAGCGATTTGATCATGCTGAAGCTCCTTCGACGTCGCCAAATAAATTGTCTTTCTTCTGCCAAAAGTAATACACCACGATTAGGCTTAATGTACTGATAAGAAGCAGCCCTCCAAGAATCATGACGGTGTTAATAAACCCATAAACACCAAGTAACGCGCCAGTTAAAATAGGACCGGTCACATTGCCAATTCTCTCGGTCAGTCTGAAAATGCCTATGGCTTTACCACGTTCATGGGTGGAGACTTTCATCAAACTCATCACCAAAGGAATCTGTGGTGAAACCCCAATGCTGTGAGCAATACCAACGACGAGAACAACGATAAGCAACCCAAGGGTACCGTTAAAGTAATAGATGTTGAGCAAAGCAAATGACGACAACAGTCCACCAATCACGACGAAGACAAGTTTGTTCCTAAACCTATCTATCCAAATTGCGGTTAAAGGCGAAATCACCACAATAGCTAAACCGTAGATCATCAAA
This sequence comes from Vibrio madracius, assembly GCA_000695745.1. GTDB lineage: Bacteria > Pseudomonadota > Gammaproteobacteria > Enterobacterales > Vibrionaceae > Vibrio > Vibrio madracius. Next base: position 1,974 of record ASHK01001282.1, read on the forward strand.
ATGCGCCCAGACATGGCATTGCTCTCGCCAAGGTGCTGCAAATAAACGGGACATAAGTAATAGAGAAAGCCTGTTAGAACGACTTTGGCTGGAATGGCGCTGCAAAAGCTGATTAGTGCGAAGTGTTTATTACTTAACAAATCACTAAAGTCGGACAATCTGATTGGCACTGTGGATTGGTTGTTGCGGCCTTGTTCAAAGAAACGCCAAACCAACAAC
>ASHK01001283.1 GCA_000695745.1 Vibrio madracius
TCACGAGCTAATGTCTCCAATGACCGTTTAATCAACGTACTGCTTGTCGTCTAAAAAAGCAGTGACGCCGCTATCCACTCGACCATTATGGTTGCTCTTGACGTTGCAGGCCTCTTTGATGACGAGGCTTAACCATCATTCGATAAACAACAGGCACAAAGTAAAAAGAGAGCAACGTTGTGAGCACAGTGCCACCTGCAATAGCGACCGCGAATGGTGGCCAGAAACCACCGCCCGCGATAATGAGAGGCATAAATCCACCAACGGTTGTGATAGTGGTGGAGGTAATATGACGAGTACATGCCATAACCGCATCGACGGATGCATCGATATCGCCTGATGATGCTTTCTCATCCAATCTCAATTCCGCCAATATTACGATAGCTGCATTAATAGCGAGTCCCATGATGCCTAGCATCGCGATGATGACGGTAAAGCCAAAAGGATAGCTGAAGATCCATACGGAGAGCAGCCCTAATCCACCTGCAATCCCGCTACCATAAAGATGATAGTGCTCAACCTAAATGAATTGAACGACATAACGACGACTAAAATCATCAATACCACCACAACGGAGATATTCGAAATTAGCAAACTGACAGAGCGGTCTCGCTCTGCAGACTCACCGCCAAAATCGAGGTGATAACCCGTAGGTAAGGTATAGTCAGTCAAACGTTGCTGGAATTCATTGAGCACGGTTTGTGGCAATACTCCCGCTTGGATATAGCCCTCTATGGTATTAACCCGCTCACCATTGCGTCTGGTAATTGCGCCTCGGCTGGTGGTGAGTTCAAGGTCAGCAAGTGTCGAGACGCTGACTCCTGTAGTATAGATATCGGAAGAGATAGGCAGGCGTATGTTACCAAGGTGCGATAGGTTTTCACGCTCTTCATTAGCAACTCGGACACGAATCGGAATAGATTCGCTGCCCTCAGTGACCGAGCCTGTTTCTCGCCCGACTAACGTTGCCTGCAGCATGTTAGCAAACTGGTTGAGCGTAATGCCATTGAGCTTAGCCGTATCTTCATCCACCTTTAACCAGACTTTTGGGGTACCTGGCTGCAGGGTTTCTCTGGTATGCGTGACATGAGGTGTGTTGGCAAGGATGAGTCGGATATCTTCTCCGATAGCCTTGAGCACATCGAGATTCTCACCATAGACTCGTAACTCTATTGGTGCTTTAAACGGAGGACCTTGTTCTAGTTTTCTCACTAAAATTTGAGCAGAAGGGATTTCTCTGTTTAACCTCTCCTGAAGCTCTGGAATGACTTTATTGGCTGCTTGGAATGAGTCCATTTTAACCATTGCTTGAGAGAAATAAGGCGCGTTATTTTGTGTTGCTTGCAGATTGTAGTAAAACGATGGGAAGTTAGCGCCAACTAACCAATCGACGCGCTCTACACCGTCATAGGAGCGAATAATGTCATCGACACGTGCTGTCGATGCTTTAGTCGCATAAATACTGGCTTGTGGTGGCAAGAAT
>ASHK01001284.1 GCA_000695745.1 Vibrio madracius
TCAAACGCCCAGAAAACTTCTGTGGCATGCACTTCTTTAATCCAGTACATCGTATGCCACTGGTCGAAATCATTCGAGGTGAGCACACGTCAGAAGAAACCATTAATCGTGTTGTGGCTTACGCAGCAAAAATGGGTAAATCGCCAATCGTCGTTAATGATTGCCCAGGGTTCTTTGTTAACCGCGTACTCTTCCCATACTTTGGCGGCTTCAGTCAGCTATTAAGTGATGGTGCAGACTTTATTCAGATTGATAAGGTTATGGAACGCAAGTTTGGCTGGCCGATGGGTCCTGCTTACTTACTTGATGTGGTTGGTATTGATACCGCTCATCACGCTCAAGCAGTAATGGCGGAAGGATTCCCTGAGCGTATGGCTAAAGAAGAGCGTGATGCAATCGATGTTCTCTTTAGCAATACCCGCTACGGTCAGAAAAATGGTTCTGGCTTCTATGCCTATACTACAGACAAACGCGGCCGACCGAAGAAAGCACCAAGTGAAGACGTCACTAGCTTGCTAGAACCGGTTTGTAAACCAAGTCAGGCCTTTGATGACGATACCATCATTCAACGTATGATGATTCCAATGATCAATGAAGTGGCTCTTTGCTTAGAAGAAGGCATCATTGCCACACCTCAAGAAGCAGACATGGCTCTGGTATATGGGCTGGGCTTCCCTCCATTCCGTGGTGGTGTATTCCGTTACCTAGATAGCATTGGTATCGATAATTACGTAGCAATGGCAAAACAGTACGAGTCATTGGGTGCAATGTACAAAGTCCCTCAGTCGCTAGTAGACATGGCAAGCTCTGGTAAGCGCTTCTATGAACTTCAGCAAACTGGCTCACTGTAATTATCCATTGGAAGAGGAATATCAAAATGAAAAATGTTGTCGTTGTTGATTGTCTTCGCACACCGATGGGTCGTTCCAAAGGTGGTGCTTTTAGACACCAACGTGCTGAAGATCTATCAGCGCACCTTATGAAAGGGATTTTGGCTCGTAATCCACAAGTCAAACCAGAAGAAATTGAAGATATCTATTGGGGCTGCGTAC
>ASHK01001285.1 GCA_000695745.1 Vibrio madracius
AATGAGCTTACTTCTTATCGGTATTCTAAAAGCTCTGTGGTTGCTATGAGTAAAGATTGGCGACGGTTTAACGAATTTTGCCAGCGCTGTTCTCATCCTTCGTTACCGGCAAGCATCGCAACGGTGAAAGCTTTCCTTACTAATGAGAGAACAAAGAGGAAATATTCAACACTAAAGCGTTACGCTGTCACTATATCGCTGGTGCACTATCTCCTTGATTTTAAAGACCCAGTTAAGTCCCGAGAAGTCGGATTGATGTTAGAAGCGATAAGAGTTGCTGGTATCGATAACGTATCAGAAACTCAAGCATTAACCATCGAACATCTTACACAGCTTCAATCACAGCTGGCATCTAGTCAAGCTCCCAAAGACATTCGAGATCTCGCTATCTATTGTGTCATGTTTGAATGTGCATTAAAGCGAAGAGATCTGCGTCAGTTGATGAAGACGCAGATAACGGTCAATGGGGCTGAAGAGGTAGTTATCATTATTGATGATATCGGCTACAAACTGAGTAACGATTCGAGTAAAGCGATTCAGAGATGGTTAAAGATTGCACCCTGCTCTATCGTATTTACCGCGATTGACCGTCACGGAAATATTAGTGATAGCGCACTCAATGATTCATCGATTTTTAGAGTATTGCGGCGTGCGGGAGAATTACTCAACTTGCCTTTTGATCTAAAATTTTCGTCGCTAGTCTTGTCGTGTTGGTGCGGTTAAGAAACTGGCCCGAGATGGCATGCATACTAAAGAAATTCAAGAATTTGGTCGTTGGGCAAGCCCCGCAATGCCACTACAGTATAGTGGCAAGCGAGTGTTATCAGATAAAGAAAAAGCTAAGTTTAAAGACGATAATAACTATGACTAGTTGAAAGAAGACTCGATACAGTCTGATAGAAACTCAGCAAATTCAACGCCGGAATGCTCGACCATCTTCGGGAACATTGAAATTGGCGTCATACCTGGGAAGGTGTTCACTTCATTGAGATAGATCTTGTTGTCCTCTGTTAAGAAGAAATCAATTCTAGATAAATGCCTTAACTTCATTTGAGTAAAGACTTTCAATGAATTTGTGCGGATAACTTCCAGCTGTTCTTCCGTTAAGTTTTCTGCTTCAACGGTTGTTGTCGAGTGACTGTCAGCACTGTACTTTTCATCATAACTGTAGAAAGCACCATCAGGGGCGATGATTTCACCGGGCTTAGTCACGTGGAGCTGCCCTTTGTATTCGTACGCAGCAACTTCGAGCTCTCTTGGTTTTACTGCCTGTTCAATAACAACTTGGTCAGAATAACCAAATGCGGCATCAATACTCTCATCTAATTGTTCAATATTAGTGACACTGTAACACCCAACGGAAGAGCCTTGTTTAGCAGCCTTAACGAAAAGTTTACCCCACTTATCAAATGCTTTTTTCGCATTTTCATGAGCTTCTTGGGTATTTTCTGTTAGGAATAGATACGGTGTATTTGGTATTTCTAGTGTGTCATACCAAAGCTTCGATGTGATTTTGTTGAAACTATTGCTACTCGCTTCAGGACCACAACCTAAATAAGGAATACCAGCCATTTCTAGCAAAGACTGAATATCGCCCGTTTCTCCTGGAAAACCGTGTATGCATGGCACAACGTAGTCGATATGGAGAATTTGTTGTTCGTTGACTAACGCTTTTTGGTTTAAGTCTAAAACAACTAAGTGGCCATCATTACATTTCCACCCTTCTTGAGTTATTTCAACCCGGGTTACGTTAAACTTGGGATTGAGATTAAGTTGGCTTTC
>ASHK01001286.1 GCA_000695745.1 Vibrio madracius
TTAATAGGGTTACCCTATACTCGCAACCATGAAGCAATATGTAGAAAAGGCCTTAAACTAGCGTAAATGGGTAAAGGTTGGCCACCATATCCCAGGACGTGTACGTCTCAAATATAAATTGGGAATTGTTGCACATTTAGCGAGCTTTCGAAGCGAGGAAATAGAGCAAGCTATAGCGTCGGTTCCCGCTTTTAAAAATTACAAACTGAATTCAGCAACTGGCAGTATCGTTATCGAATACGACGCTAAATTAATTCAACCTACGTGGGTTCGATTATGTTGTTTTCAGAGTCTGAGCAAGACGCGGAGCGCGCTTGTTACGACATTGCTGAACGTCTCAATTTGAATGGAGTATCTGAATGACTGACGCATCCAATTCGAACAATCCCTACGAAGCATACTTCCGCGCAATGATGGATATGCAGATGGAAATGGCTAAGTCATACGCTGCGATGCAGCAAAATGGTGAACTACCACCAATGCAGATGATGCCTCCTTTCATGAACCCAATGGGAGGACACCCTTGTATGCCTCCTCATATGGGACATCATTTTCATCAGGGAATGATGCCACCACCACCGCCTCACTGGGGTTATGGAATGCCGCCTCAGCAACCACATCAAATGCAAAGTGCACCTCCACAGCCTGAACCACAAAATGCCACATCCGATCCATTGTTTGAGCAAGCTCAGTCTATGATCGAAGGCGCATTGGGTGAAGATGCAGGTATGTTTAATGAAATATTAGGAACTTTTGGTATGAGTGATAAAGAATTTTGGAAAGGCGCAGTTGTTGGCGCAGCAGCAGCGCTACTGCTTAGCAATGAAAATGTTCGTGGCAAGCTAATGGGTCTAGTATCAGGTGCTGGTGACATGCTTAAAACAGGTGGCAGCACAGTGAAAGATGCGGCAGTATCGACCGCGTCTCGGTTAAAGAAAATGTCTCGACTGGCAGTGAGATTTTCCGTGATACGGTAGCCGCCGGTAAGCAAGGTTATCAAGAGTCTGTTGAAAAGCATCGAGTTGAGCCAGCAATTAAAGAAGTGGCCGCGAATACGCCGGAGCCTACTGAAGAAGGGCCTTCTGCAGAGCCTGTTATTAAAGAACAGTAATTATGAGCAATTCAACGGACAAGCTCAGCTCAGCAAATCGTGCCATGTTAGTCGGCGCCATCGCTGGTGGAAGTGCATCTGTTGCCCGTCAATGGGAAGCGCATTCAAAAGGTGAACTCGATACTGCGGAACTCGTGACGACGGCGGCGAAAACCGCGGTTAAAACAGGAGCGGTAGCAGGTGCAACGACCTACGTGGCAGAAAAAATGGCCGGGCGCCCAGTGTTATCAATGCTTACCATTCTCAGCGTTGGTGCTGCCGGACTGTATTTACTCGATCAAGTAACGGAATCAAATAATGAACAATAATCATCCTTATTACGGTTATCCATATTATGGTTACCCGCAGCAAAATCAAAACCAAGACCCGGCTCAACAACAAGAGCAGCCTTATAAACAACAAAACAGTAAAACGCATTTTGTCATGGGTGTAGCCGCTGGTGCTGCTATTGCGTATCTGCTGACTAATAAGAAAGTAAAACAAGGTGTCGCTGCAACGGGTGAACGTGCTTGGTCTGCGGTTAGAGGTGAAGTCGAAGAGTTGAAAGAACGTCTAGAAGATACTCAAGCAGAACTAGAATACTATCGCAACCTTCACAAAGGCGAAGAATGATTGGGCCGCAAGTAAGACACCATTTTCCCGGTCGAATTCGTTTTAAAGTTAGCGAGCTTAAACAATACCCTGATATTGGCGAATGGATAAAAACCAGCCTTATGGCCATTCAGGGTATTAAATTGGTTCGCGTCAATGAGTATGCGCAATCAATCGCCATTGAGTATGATGTAGCGTTACTAAAACCCTCCACTATCGAACAGAGAGTCGCGCAGCTCAACTATCAAGATAGTACCAGCGAAGAGTCAGAACACGAATACACGCGCGGTGACGTAGCGATGAATGTTATTGGCACGATTGCAGCGGCGTTACTCCCTAGTAAATGGGGAGCGTTATCTACAGCGACCTTGATTGCTCCAACC
>ASHK01001287.1 GCA_000695745.1 Vibrio madracius
ACTCGAAAATCAGTAGAGACTTTCGGCGTTACAAATATTTATGGCAATGTCACAAGGATAGTACAACCAGTTTTTTATCTACAGTGAGCCTGTAATATGGTTTAATCCAACGGCATTAATTAGAATTTCAATCTCTCGCCATTAAGCGGGGGTCACAAGAGAAAAGGTCTTCCATGAGTTGGCTTGAAAAAATTTTAGAAAAAAGCAACATCGTTAGCTCACGCAAAGCGTCTATCCCAGAAGGTATCTGGACTAAATGTACTTCCTGTGAGCAAGTACTTTATCATGCTGAATTAGAGCGTAATCTAGAGGTGTGTCCTAAGTGTGACCACCATATGCGCATGAAAGCGCGTCGTCGTTTAGAAACATTCCTAGATGAAGGCAATCGTGTTGAACTTGGTACAGAGCTTGAACCACAAGATAAGCTGAAGTTTAAAGACTCAAAACGCTATAAAGAGCGTATCTCTGCAGCACAAAAGAACAGTGGCGAGAAAGACGCCCTGGTTGTAATGCAAGGTGAATTACTAGGTAACCCAGTGGTTGCGTGTGCTTTTGAATTCTCCTTTATGGGCGGTTCTATGGGCTCTGTGGTTGGCGCTCGCTTTGTACGTGCAGTAGAGGCAGCTATCGAAAACAACTGTGGCCTAGTATGCTTCTCTGCCAGTGGTGGTGCGCGTATGCAAGAAGCGTTAATGTCGCTAATGCAAATGGCGAAAACCAGCGCAGCACTTGAGCGTCTCTCTCAAAAAGGCTTACCGTTTATTTCTGTGATGACGGATCCAACGATGGGTGGGGTGTCTGCAAGTTTAGCGATGTTGGGTGATATCAATATCGGTGAACCAAAAGCGTTGATTGGTTTTGCTGGTCGCCGCGTTATTGAACAAACGGTTCGTGAAGACCTACCAGACGGCTTCCAACGTAGTGAGTTCTTACTTGAGCATGGTGCGATTGATATGATCGTAGACCGCCGTGAAATGCGTCAACGTGTAGGTAGCTTACTGGCTAAAATGACAAACAAGGCGTCGCCTTTAGTGGTCTCTGTTGAAGATTCTCCAGAACAAGCAACATATGATGTACCAGAAGCGGACGAAAAAGGGTAAAGTACTCACCAAGTTTTCAACGTTAAGATATTGACGGCTAAATGAGTTTACAATCCGTTCCACAAGCCACATCTCCATTGCAGGTGTGGCTTGATTACTTAAACAGTATCCATACTAGTGCTATCGACCTAGGATTAGACCGAGTCTCGATAGTGGCCCAAAAAGGTCAATTAACCAAACCTGCTCCCACTGTGATTACCGTCGCTGGCACCAATGGCAAGGGTTCAACCTGCGCTCTGATGGAAGCGATTCTGCTCGATGCTGGCTACTCCGTTGGCGTATACAGCTCCCCACATCTAATTCGCTACAATGAACGAGTCCGTGTCAATGGCAGTGAACTTCCGGATGAATCCCATACCCAAGCATTTGATTATATAGAAACGTTACGCGGCGATGTTAGCCTCAGCTTTTTGAATATGCGACGCTGGCAGCGTTAAAGCAGTTTCAAGAAAACAAAGGTGGACGTGGTGCTACTTGAAGTGGGCTTGGGCGGGCGCTTAGATGCAACGAATGTGGTTGATCATGACGTCTCTGTAATTACTAGCCTTGCTGTTGACCACGTTGATTGGTTGGGTGATGACATTAATGTCATTGGCTATGAAAAAGCAGGGATCTTCAGAGCAGGTAGACCAGCTATTTGCGGTCAACCAAAGCCACCAGCAACAGTTCCAGCCCATGCGGATGATATTCATGCCGAATTCTATCAAACCGGAATTCAATTTGACTATCACTTGACGTCAGAACACACATGGACATGGCAACATGGCTCATTCATGCTGGAAAACTTGCCAGTACCCGTATTGCCCTTAATGAATGCCAATACGGCATTAATGGCTCTAGGTGCGGCAGAGTTAGACCTTACAGACGTCAATATTGTCAATGGACTGAAACAAGCCCGTCTACCTGGTCGTATGCAGATGCTGACAGGTACACCTGTGACTATTCTTGATGTGGCTCATAACCCGCATTCAGCAGAATATTTAGTGGCACAGCTTTCTAAGCATTACCCAAATCGTCGATTCAAAGTCGTCATTGGCATGCTGCATGACAAGGATATTGAAGAGACCATCCGAGTGTTAAATCCTTTGACAGAAGACTGGTATCCAACATCGCGTATCCGGCCGCGAGCAGCGAGTGCGGATGAATTATGCCAATACTTAACCTCTGAGCATGATCCTAAGCGATATGCTAACCCTGTTAGTGCGTATCAAGCGGCGATAAATGAAGCGAAACCAGACGACATGATTTTGGTTGTGGGTTCCTTCCATACCGTTGGCGAGGTTCTTGAGTACTGTGAGACGTTAGACACTCAAGATCATTAAAGTAATTAAGGAGTATCAATGGCGAGTAAATTTCAAAGCCGTTTGGTGGGCACCATAGTATTAGTTGCCGTTGGTGTCATTATCTTGCCTGACCTACTTGATGGCAAAAAACTTCACTACAAAGAAGAGTTTGCCAGTATTCCACTTAAGCCCGAAATCAGCGCTCAAGTAGAAAGCTTTGAGGTGCTAGAGCCAGAGGAAGACACATCTGTGTTACCTGACTCTCCTGTTCAGGCTACCGTAGGGGAAGAAGTGGATACAGTGTCAGGGCAGCATGCTCAAGAAGATAAACGCGATATTGTTGATGTTGCTATCAAACAAGTGCCGGAACGCAATGACTACGCAGATAGTGCATGGATCATTCAACTAATGGCACTGAAGAATGCAGATAATGCGCGTGGGCTCGTTGCTGATCTTCAGAAACGTGGCTATCAAGCGCATGTCAAACAGGAAGCTACCTTTACTCGCGTTATCATCGGTCCAGATGTTTCAAAAAGTAAACTAGAGAAGCAATTGTTAGAATTGGAGAAAATTACCGGTTCAAAAGGTCAATTGCTTAAATTTAAACCACTAAATCCATAAGAAAACGTTTGCGTCGCGGATTTTTCTGTTAAAATGCGCGCCAACTTGAGATGAAGAATTCATGAATTGGTTAGATTTTGTCATTTTGGGTGTGATTGGGCTTTCAGCTTTAATCAGTTTAGTTCGCTGKTTTGCCAAAGAGGCAATGTCACTAGTGATATGGTTCGGCGCATTTTTTATTGCTAGCCAGTACTACGCAAAACTTGCAGTGTACTTTACCAATATCGAAGATGACATGTTTAGAAATGGCGCCGCAATTGCTGCCCTATTTGTTGCCACACTGATTGTTGGGGCATTA
>ASHK01001288.1 GCA_000695745.1 Vibrio madracius
GCAAGTAGTAGACCTAGACCAGGACCTGGGTTCGCTTCAATCAAGAAGAAGATAGATTTACCCGTCTCTTCTGCTTGTTGGATACCAAGTGGCGAGAAGATACCGTGGTTGATCGCGTTGTTTAGGAATAGGATCTTCGCAGGTTCAACAAAAATAGAAGTTAGCGGCAGTAGACCTGCGTTAACCATTACGCCAACACCAGTCGCAAGAGCAGTAGAAAGAACTTTAACTGCTGGACCAATCACTAGGAAAGCAAGGATGGCACAAAGCATACCAACGATACCAGCTGAGAAGTTGTTAACCAACATCTCAAAGCCACTCTTCACTTTACCTTCAACCGCTTGGTCGAATTTCTTGATTGCTAGACCACCTAGTGGACCTACAATCATTGCACCCATAAACATTGGGATATCTGTACCAACAATCACACCCATTGTTGTGATTGCACCAACAACCGCACCGCGATCGCCAGCAACCATTTTACCACCGGTATAACCAATCAATAGCGGTAGCAAATAAGTAATCATCGGACCAACCATTGAACCCAATGTTTCGTTTGGAATCCATCCGGTTGGAATAAATAGTGCAGTGATTAAACCCCAAGCGATAAATGCGCCAATATTTGGCATCACCATGTTGGAGAGGAAACGACCAAAGTTTTGTACTTTGATTTTCGCTTCTGGAGATAGCATAAGGTTATCCTCGTTATCAGAAAAAGTGGTCTCTTGGGACCAAAATTTGTTATTCAAAAGTCCATTAAAAAGTAACACAAGATTTCAAAAAGTCAGCATACGGGCATTTTTGTGATAATCATCACTATCAAAAAAGCCGACTTCACACAAAAGAGTGACGCAGATCACGTCATTTGAGAGTGAATAAATTACAGGTCATTTTTACTGAGAATTAGTCTCATTTAATGTTGATCAAGATCACAATATCTAAGCCGTGGCACGTGAAATAGTTAGTGACAAGGATCACATTTTTATTAATACGTTCCATTTGAACTTCAAATAACCTTTGCTATTATGCAACTGAGATGCGCATTAAT
>ASHK01001289.1 GCA_000695745.1 Vibrio madracius
ATGATTGCGATGATAATGGACGTACGCAGGAGTTGCACTGGCCTTGAAACCGGATTGAGGCAACCATTTCTCTTGAATTCGACTGATTTGTGGGAGCAGTTCGCCATAGATGCCAGACAAGCGAAATACAGCGTGCAACCCTCCGGGAATGGTCATTTGGTTTACTGTACCGCGAAGTTTGATCGGAGTATCGATTTCTAGACAAGCAACATATCGACATTGGTCTAGTTCGACCCAAGCTGGGTTGGAATGATGCAACCCAAATTGATTTGAGAATGCTCTGCCTTCGGCATTCGCCCAAGCTCTGAGCACTTGCCAAGCACCTTGAATCGAGCGGTTGTAGCCAATATGTCTAATGTAGGCAACTCGTCGGGGAGGAGTGTCGACAATTTTGGGCGTTGGCATGATGCGGTCTACCGCGCGAGCGTAGCCTGCGGCGACATCGGGGTCGGCTAAGTAAGGTTTATTAGATACTTGAAGATCATGTTTACGCCATTCGCCGGGAGAAAACTTAAATACATCTTTGAACGCTCGTGAGAAAGAGGATACTGAGCTAAAGCCACTTTTGTTGGCGATTTGCTGAATACTAGATTGAGTATCAAACATTAACTGGTTAGCGGCGTACTCCATTCGTGTTCGGCGAATATACTGATGTAAAGATTCACCGACTACTTCTTTAAACACTCGATGAAAGTGTTGTTCAGAGTAGGCCCCGATAGCAGCCAATTCTTTACCAGTGAGATCTTTACTAATGTCGCTATGAATATAGAACAAGACATCATTGATTCGACTTAAGTGGCGCGCGTTCATGAACTAAAATCGCATAAATGGACATGTTTATAAGCATAAATGGACAACATAAGACTGGCAATAGGGTGTAAGCTGGTATTTCGCTGTCACGCGCAGCCTAATTGTCTTCATAAACGCCGTGAATAGTCTTTAATATAAAATTATGCCCTGTTAGTGGCTGTGTTCGTAAGGAAATATATGGAAATTGCTCGCTCTCTTCAAAACGTCCCGTCGTCTTATATTCGTGAAATTCTTAGTGCGGCAAGCGATCCAAATGTGATTTCTCTAGCGGGTGGACTGCCAGACCCAGACACGTTCCCGATTGAGCTTATGCGACCTACGTTTGAGGCAATGTGCGACAAACCAGAGGTGTTTCAATATGGCACAACCGCAGGCTACGCACCGCTTGTTAACTTTTTAATGGACTACTACCAACTTCCTCAAAATCACAGCGCGGTAATTTGTACCGGTTCTCAGCAAGGACTCGATTTGGTCGCAAGAGCTTACATTAACCCTGGAGACACGGTGGTAATGGAAGCGCCGAGTTACCTTGGTGCGATGCAAGTATTTGGTTTGGTGAGTGCCAATATAGTGACAGTGTCACAAGTTGACTCGGGSCAAACTTGGAACAGCTCGAAGCGTGTTTTAAAACCCACTTGCCAAAAATGTTTTATGCGGTACCTGATTTTCATAATCCCACTGGGGTTTGTTGGAGTTTGGAAACCCGTAAAAAAGTGGCGGAATTGTGTATTGAATATGACGTCGCCTTTATCGAAGACGCACCGTATAGAGAGTTGCGTTTTACAGGCGAAGTATTACCACTGGTTTCGACGTTTTGCCCGGATCATTCTATTGTATTTCGCTCTTCTC
>ASHK01001290.1 GCA_000695745.1 Vibrio madracius
TCATCGCCCCTAGATGGCTCACTCGTTATCTCAATAAGTAGTCATCAATCTACATCATTATTATCTAGCGCCCTCGCTCTTGTCTCGACGAGTAAAGGCGCTGAATTCAATTTTTAACTGCAAAGCGATTAGGTATACACTAGTGCGATAAATACTAGGTAGCGGCAATCAGCGGTTTCAACAATACATGGTTTCACGAACAATAAAAAAAGCGTTCGCCTCTGATGGCGCATTAGGAAGGGTGATCCCAGGTTTTCAGCCCAGACAACCACAACTCGATATGGCCGATGCTGTCGAACAAGCCATTCATAACGAAGACCAGCTTGTTGTTGAAGCCGGTACGGGAACGGGCAAAACCTTCGCTTATTTAGTTCCTGCACTATTAAGTGGTAAGAAGACCATTATCAGTACTGGGTCGAAAAACTTACAAGAACAGCTGTTTCATCGAGACTTGCCGCTGATGGTTGAAGCGTTAGGCTTTCATGGACAAGTGTCGTTGTTAAAGGGCGTTCTAATTATCTCTGCTTAGATAGACTAAGCCGCCAAATGGTGGAGAGTCACACTACAGAAACGCAAACGGATATGTTGTCACAACTAGTCAAGGTTCGGTCTTGGTCCTCGGAAACCAAATCTGGAGATTTGGGTGAATGTGATGCTATTGCAGAAGATAGTCCAATTATTCCTACCATCACGTCGACTAATGACAATTGCTTAGGCAAAGAATGTCCAAGCTATCAAGACTGCTTTGTGCTCAAAGCACGTAAGCGTGCGTTGGACTCTGATGTCGTGGTGGTAAACCATCACTTATTTATGGCGGATCTGGCGATAAAGGAGACGGGGTTTGGTGAGCTAATCCCAGAAGCGGAAGTGTTTATCTTTGATGAGGCACACCAAATTCCAGATATTGCCAGCCAGTATTTTGGTCAGTCAATTTCAAGTCGTCAGATCCAAGATCTGGCAAAAGACATCGAAATTGGTTATCGAACTGAAGCCAGAGACATGCGTCAATTACAAAAAGCGGGCGATAGGTTGTCACAATCTGCGATGGATATGCGAATTGTGTTAGGCGATACCGGTTTTAGAGGAAATTGGCGTGATGCGGTTGCCTCACCAAGTATCAAGCGTGAACTAGATCGCCTGTTAGATGCCATTAATTTGGTGATTGATGTGCTTAAATTAGCGTTAGGGCGCAGCCAGTTATTGGATACTGCGTTTGAGCGAGCCAACCTTATCAAAGGTCGCATTGAGCGAGTATGTGATGTCACGATCACTGGATACTCCTATTGGTATGACACATCGCCAAGACATTTCAGCTTGCATATCACGCCATTAACTGTCGCTGATAAGTTCCACGAACAAGTACAGATGAAGGGTGGAGCGTGGATTTTTACCTCGGCGACTTTAGCAGTTTCTGATGATTTTGGTCACTTTACCTCTCGATTAGGCTTGATTCCAAAGCAACAATTTTCGCTACCAAGTCCGTTTGATTATCCAACCCAAGCTAGATTGTGTGTGCCTCGCTATTTGCCCGAACCTAATAGCCATGGGTTAGCGCAAAAGTTAGTGACGATGTTGTCTCCGGTTATTGAAGAAAACCAAGGGCGCTGTTTTTTCCTCTGCACGTCACACAGCATGATGCGTGAGTTGGGAGAAAAGTTTCGTGAAACCTTATCATTACCTGTACTGCTGCAAGGTGAAACCAGTAAACAAAAAACGCTCGCTGAGTTTATGGAACTGGGTAATGCTTTATTAGTGGCGACTGGGGCATTTTGGGAAGGAATAGATGTTAGAGGTGATACGTTGAGCTGTGTTATCATCGACAAATTACCGTTTACAGCCCTGATGACCCGTTGCTCAAAGCACGGATCGAAGATTGTAAATTACAAGGCGGTGACCCGTTTCAACAGGTCCAACTGCCGGATGCCGTAATTACGTTAAAACAAGGTGTTGGCCGATTGATTCGCGATCAGAAAGATCGTGGCGCGTTGATTATTTGCGACAATCGATTGGTCACAAGAGAGTACGGTGCGACGTTCTTAGCCAGCTTACCGCCTATTCCTCGAACGCGCGACCTTGGGACGATAAGACAGTTTCTAGCCCTCGACACTACGTCGGATGCTAAAGAAGAAAAAATCGAGAAATAAATGACTTATAAAAATTCTAGCTATCGATACTGCAACAGAGAACTGCTCAGTGGCTCTGCTGGTTGGTGATACGATTCATACTCGCAGCGAACTTGCTCCCCGTGATCATACAAAAAAAGTCCTTCCTATGGTCGACGAGTTGTTAAAAGAGGCGGGTTTGACGCTTTCGGAATTGGACGCTTTGGCGTTTGCACGTGGT
>ASHK01001291.1 GCA_000695745.1 Vibrio madracius
ATTTTATTCTCTGATCAAGTGACGTGGGACGACACAACTGAAATGGTAGCGTTTCATGCACACCAGTCAGGGATGCTTATTGTTTGTTTAGTGAGTTTAGAAAAGCTAGCGCAGCTAGCGTACCAAAAAGAGGTTGCTAAACACGAAGCTGTAGCAATTTTTGATTCGGTTCGCTTTGATATTGAGGAGATAGCAGAAGCTCTCATAGAAGATGAGAGCTTTGATGAACAAGGTAAGATTATCATTCGTTAACGAATGGAATGGACCTTATGCATATAATCGTTTTTATTCTGAACATAGTTATCCGCTGATTTTTGCAAAAAAGCACGTTCCTTATCTGTGAGAGGACGTGCTTGTTTTACTGGACTGCCTACATACAGATAACCACTTTCTAGTCGTTTGTTTGGCGGTACTAAGCTACCAGCTCCAATCATTACATCAGATTCAACAACAACACCATCGAGAATAATCGTCCCCATCCCCACTAAAACGCGATCTTCAATAGTACAACCGTGAAGCATGACTTTATGGCCGACCGTGACATCATTTCCTATAACGAGTGGATAACCATCAGGGTTGTCGTTGTTTTTATGAGTCACATGAAGAACACTGTTGTCCTGAATATTAGTGCGCTCACCAATAACGATATGATTCACATCCCCCCTTGCAGAAACCAAAGGCCAGATACTGGCATCCTTTCCTAAACGCACATCTCCAACAATGACGCTGGTCATATCTATATAGACGGAGTCGTCAAAGCTAGGAGAGATACCTTTATAGCTACGTATTGAAGTCATAATGTGCCCTAAATTTTATATTTAGCCTTTAGTTTGGCGATAAATTTCGGTTATTTATAGTGTTTGAGAGCAAAATATAACCATCCGAACAGAAAAATAGAAAAAAATGCATTTTGACTATTGCCAAGAAGATTTCGATCTCTATAATGCCCCCTCGCTGACACGGGAACGCAGACGAAAGTTCGCATCCAGTCAGAAGGTCTCAAGCTTCTAAGAAGCTTAGCAAAATAAGTTGAAAAAAGTGGTTGAACACGACAACTTATCTCGACTAAAA
>ASHK01001292.1 GCA_000695745.1 Vibrio madracius
GCGGACTATGAAGGCCCAGAAGCAAGAGAGTGGGTGGCAATCAACGAACGTGACTAACTGTGAAAACTAAACAGAGAAAAAAGAAGCGTTTAGAAAGGATGTGAGCATGTCTAATCAAACTATAAATTATCAATATCGCAAAGCGCTCCCCAATTCGCAGTTGGACTATTACGATGCCAAAGCTGCGGTTGATGACATAGAGCCAGGTGCCTACCAGCACTTGCCATACACGTCTCGAGTTTTGGCAGAGAATTTAGTACGTCGTTGCGAACCGTCAGAGCTAGAGGCTTGTTTATCTCAGCTTATTTATCGTCGTCGAGATAAAGACTTCCCTTGGTATCCAGCCCGCGTTGTCTGTCATGACATTCTTGGGCAGACTGCTTTGGTGGACTTAGCTGGATTGAGAGACGCCATAGCTAATCAAGGCGGCGATCCGGCCAGCGTCAACCCTGTTGTTGAAACTCAGCTGATTGTTGACCATTCATTGGCGGTTGAGCATGCCGGCTTTGAGGCTGATGCGTTTGAAAAGAATCGAGCCGTAGAAGAGCGTCGAAATGAAGACCGATTCCACTTTATCGAGTGGTGTAAAACCGCCTTTGAGAACGTTAGTGTGGTACCCGCCGGTAACGGAATTATGCACCAGATACTAACTTAGAGAGTGTCGCCAGTCGTTCAAACTAAGCAAGGCGTGGCATTTCCCGATACCTGCGTAGGCACAGATAGCCATACGCCTCACGTTGATGCACTAGGTGTTATTGCCATTGGCGTTGGTGGTTTAGAAGCGGAAACGGTGATGCTAGGTCGACCATCTATGATGCGCTTACCCGATATTGTCGGGGTGCGTCTTGTTGGAGAGCGTCAGCCGGGTATTACCGCCACTGATATTGTGTTGGCGCTAACGGAGTTTTTGCGTGCTCAACGAGTAGTATCGAGCTATTTGGAATTCTTTGGTGAAGGTACTAAACATTTGACTATCGGTGATCGTGCCACCATTTCAAATATGACGCCAGAATACGGTGCGTCAGCTGGCATGTTCTACATTGACGAGCAAACTATTAACTATCTGAAGCTGACAGGTCGCGATGATGAACAAGTTACATTAGTAGAAAACTATGCGAAGCACATAGGCTTTGGGCAAATGCTTTAGAAAGTGCACAATATGAACGAGTGCTTGAATTTGACCTCTCTAAAGTTGAAAGAACCTTAGCCGGTCCCTCCAACCCACATCGCCGATTACCAACTGCTGAGTTAAACCAGCAGGGTATTGCTGCACCTTGGGAGCAGACGCAAGACAAGATACCAGATGGTGCTGTTATCATTGCGGCTATTACTTCGTGTACAAATACCAGTAATCCAAGAAATGTTGTAGCAGCAGGGTTGATCGCCAAAAAAGCCAATGAGTTAGGGCTACTGCGCAAACCGTGGGTGAAATCATCATTCGCACCAGGCTCCAAGGTCGCAAAACTGTATTTAGAAGAAGCGGGATTGTTACCTGAACTTGAAAAGTTGGGGTTTGGTATCGTCGCCTATGCTTGTACCACGTGTAATGGTATGAGTGGTGCGTTGGATCCGCAAATTCAGCAAGAGATCATTGAAAACGATCTCTACACCACGGCTGTATTGTCGGGTAACCGGAACTTTGATGGGCGAATTCACCCCCTACGCTAAACAAGCGTTTCTCGCCTCACCGCCATTGGTTGTTGCCTATGCGATAGCAGGTACCATTCGCTTTGATATTGAGCGCGATGCTCTTGGTCTTGATGCTTCCGGTAACCCCATCTATCTCAACGATATTTGGCCAAGTGACGAAGAGATCGATGCTGTAGTGAGCCAACATGTGAAACCTGAGCAATTTAACCAAGTGTATATTCAAATGTTCAAGCTGGATGAGACCGAGAGAGCGAAAAGCCCACTCTATGACTGGCGTGAACGCAGCACTTATATTCGTAGACCGCCATACTGGGAAGGGGCGTTGACAGGTAAACGCACATTGCGAGGAATGCGACCCTTAGCAGTATTAGGCGACAACATTACCACTGATCACTTGTCGCCATCGAACGCGATTCTAGCCACGAGTGCTGCCGGCGAATATCTGACAAGCATGGGCGTGCCAGAAGAAGACTACAACTCGTATGCAACCCATCGTGGTGACCACTTGACCGCGCAAAGAGCGACATTTGCGAATCCAAAAATTGTTCAACGAGATGGTGAAAGAGGGTGAACAGGTCGTTCAGGGTTCTCTCGCTCGTATTGAGCCGGAAGGTAAAGTCACAAGAATGTGGGAAGCCATTGAGACCTATATGGCGCGTAAACAGCCGTTAATCATTGTAGCGGGTGCTGATTATGGGCAAGGTTCTTCGCGAGACTGGGCGGCAAAAGGTGTGCGCCTAGCTGGGGTTGAAGCTATTGCGGCAGAGGGTTTTGAACGAATTCACCGCACCAATTTAGTGGGGATGGGAGTACTACCTCTTGAGTTCAAAAAAGGTACCAACCGCAATACGCTAGCGCTTGATGGCACGGAACTGTACGACGTCGTAGGCGATATCAAAGCGGGTTGTGATCTTGCTTTAGTGATTACCCGAACCAACGGAGAAAAACTCGATGTGCCAGTGACTTGCCGCTTGGATACTGAAGATGAAGTTAACGTCTACTCTGCTGGTGGCGTGTTACAGCGATTTGCTCAAGACTTCTTAGCACAGTAAGGGGAAAGGAATGACGAAACAAATGAAAATTCCTGCGACTTATCTGCGTGGCGGTACTAGCAAGGGGGTCTTTTTCAGCTTGTTGGATCTCCCTCTTGAAGCTCAGCAACCAGGAGCAGCACGAGACAAGTTACTGATGCGCGTAATAGGCAGTCCTGATCCTTATGCAAAACAGATTGATGGCATGGGAGGCGCGACGTCAAGCACCAGTAAAACGGTGATAGTGTCT
>ASHK01001293.1 GCA_000695745.1 Vibrio madracius
CCTCATTGCGTTTGGGCTTTGCCTTACTTTCTGTAGATTACTCTTATTGCGTGTTAGGGTTTGCGATATTGTCGGCACTGAGATACGCGTTTATTTACCGGCGAGTCCATAACACAGCAAACAATCTAAAGCTCTCACCGGAGGGGATTAGATGATCAATAACAGCCTATTTATGCAAGCTTACTTGTTGCTGGCTCTGGTGGTTTGTGGGTTGGTTCAATACTTAACAGGTATAGGGGCTGTACTTTGGCTCCCTTTTATTGCTGCATTTATCATGGTGTTGTTGCTGGTTCTACAGACTCACTATGAGTCGATGAGCTTAGACGGGTATGAACAGACACTCGTAGTATTGTTTGTTGGCTTTTGCGCTTTGGTCCTTAGCTCAACACTGTTACAAAACGGTATCGTCGTTACGATAGTGGGCTTCAAAAATGAATTAGCGTTGGCGCTTGTATTCTTGTGCCTACTGTTTGGTTTTATACGTGAGTCTCAGTTATTCCGTGTCGTCAAAACGCTATATTGGGTGTTCTACATCCAATTTCCAGTCATTCTCTATCAAATACTCATCGTGGTTCCACATCGGGTAGCGGTGAAGGGCGATTTTGAGAAATGGGACTCAGTGGTTGGTACGTTTGGAGGAGACCCGTTGGGTGGGGGGAATACAGCGGCTTTAGGATTGTTCTGTCTGCTTATCATGTTACTCAAACTATCAGAATTTCGTCATGGTGTGATAACACGCCGTAATGCGATACTGCATATACTTGCTGCATTTATGCTGTGTATTTTGGGCGAGGTAAAGTTTGTTATTTTACTTTCACCCATACTCATGATGTACGTTTGGTTATCCCCGAGCTATGTTTATGGAATTAGGCAAAATGATCTAAAAAAAGTGTTGTTACTTCTTGGAGCGATGGTTGGACTGCTCGCGTTTGCCGTCCTTGTGTTAGCTGCCACATATGCGGTGGCATTTGACAGTGATCCTGAACTCGGTGCTCTCAAGATATTCTTAGACTCTCTTCAATATATTTATGACCCTGATTATGTGCTGCCTACGGGAGAGTTAGGGCGAATGACAACCTTGTTTTTCTGGTTGGATAATAGTCAGCTTTATGGCTGGTCGAGTGTCTTGTTTGGCTATGGCCTCAATGCTACAAATCATGGTAGCTCTGTCGCGCCTGGCTTCCTAAATACGGTATTCAACGTACTACTAGACTCTACTTCTTTAAGTATGATGCTGTGGGAGTTCGGGCTAATCGGTTCACTACTTTTCCTAGCAGTGATTCTTGTTGCATTAAAGGTAGTGATGCCTAAGGAATGCTTCACAGTTGATAGTTTATCGACCGATGACCGTCAACTCTTATCCTGGCAGCCTGCGTTTGTTGCTTTCACGATCGCAGGAATAATTAGCTTGCCATACAGTCAGATACTGATGTTGGTTCCTATGCTGCAATTTCTATTTTATTTCTCTTTAGGTGCGAGCTTAGTGATTCGCAAATCGGTTCTCAAATCTAGGGGCTATCTATGAAACAGCCACCCGTCATTTCAGTCATTATTAAAACCTTTAACGAACAGGAAGGAATAGCGGCAACGATCGACTCAGTTCGTCAACAGCTCGCGCCATATCGTTATCAGATTATTGTGGCAGATAGCCTATCAACCGACCGCACTCGCACCATAGCAAAAGAGGCTGGAGTAACGGTTGTGACCTTGTCGAATCCTGAAGAGCGATGTTGTGGCGTCGGTCATCAATTGGGTTATTTACACAGTCAAGGGAAATACCTTCTGCTGCTTGATGGTGATATGACGTTATTACCTGGCTTTATTGATCAGGCGTTATCGTTTCTCGAACAGAATGACAATTATGCAGGAGTGGCAGGCACAGTCGAAATGGAGCAGAGAAGCAGCTATGAGTTTAAGTCTCGTCAACAGCGGCATCAAAAAATCTATCCACTTGGAGATTGCGACTATCTTGCTGGTGGAGGGCTATACCGCAAGAGTGCGATTGATGCGATTGGATACTTAACTCACCGAACACTTCATGCTTATGAGGAAGCCGAACTCGGTATGAGATTGAGCCAAGCGGGCTATCGTCTTAGAAGGCTAGACACGCCATTTTTTCATCACACTGCGTACACTATGCCGACGCTGACTCTGATGAAATATCGCTGGCAACGGGGCTATCTATTTGCATCAGGAGAGTTGATAAAGAGCGCTTTGGGGACATCACACTTAGGTTGCGCGGTCCGTGCAGTGCGTAATGAGTTGCTATTTGGGATCTATTTGTTTTGGCTGATGATAAGCGTATTAATTGGCTCTATAGGTTTAGTCCTTTGGAGTTTATTACCATTGCTTGTGTTCTTTGTTTTAAA
>ASHK01001294.1 GCA_000695745.1 Vibrio madracius
CTAGCTCAACAATCACTATGTATTATAAATAGGTAACAAAATCAGGTAACAGCATGTTTAATTCCATTACATCAATGTTTAAACAACTTATTGAAGGTGATGACTTATCAAACAACAAGTCCATCAGCCCTAACCTCGCCATCGCAGCGTTACTTTGTGAAGTATCAAACGCTGACTATCAAGTCGATGAAAAAGAGCAGAATGCAAAGCTATCGTTAATAGAAAGGTTGCTTGATCTTGAGCAAGCAGAAGCCAGTACCTTGCTAACGCAAGCACAAGAGCAGACAAAAAACTCGGCGTCGTTGTATGATTTCACGTCAAGCTTAAGAGAGCTCAGTCAAGAGAAACGTTTTGATTTAATCAAAGCCATGTGGGAAGTAGCAAACGCGGATGGTGTCATTGACCCACTCGAAGACGCCGTCATCCGGAAGGTAGCCGAACTGCTTTATGTCGACCACAGTGAATTCATTAGGGCTAAAATACAAGTCAAGGACAAATAACGCGCTGTTGATTCATAAACACGTTGAATAGGCATTAAAAAGCCGAGTGGTTTTCCCACTCGGCTTGAAAGCTACGCATTTACAGATCACAACATAGTGAGTGCCAATTTCGCTAGATTGTATGCGTCAACGTAGCCAGAATGCTGTCTTCCTTCCCATTCTATTCCTTGGCTTTCTTGAGCCGCCTTGTGTCCAATACGTTTATCTTTAAGGCGTTGCTGAATACGGTACAGTGTTGCCAAATTCACAAACTCTTTAAATGGCATCTCAATGCCCTTTGCTTGACACTCTTCGAGCAAGATAAGGTCATCTCGACCCCATGAGGCATAAATTTTATTAGCCCCACCAAAGTTTTTCACCATGGATTGAATAACAGAGGCAAGTGGACGCCCTTGTTTTTCTACTTTACGAGGTGTAATACCCGTAAGCTCGGTACAAAACAACGAGACCTTATCGTGTTCTGGCTTGACATAGTATTGAGCTCGCTTGACGACTTCTTGTTTAACCAAATCTATTTCTGCGAGCCCTACTTCGATGATCTCACCCGTCGTGCCGACACCATCGACATTCCAGCAACACATTTCAAGATCAAAGCAAACGACACGATTATAATTCATACGGATATTAAGATTAGTTAAACAAACGGCAGAATTGTAACGTATCGAACATAAAACCTCGACCGTTCTTAATCTGATCGCTAAAAAATCAAGCAACCATCGCCCTATTTCGCCCCTTGTCTTTACTTTTGTATAAAAGATCGTCGGCTCGATTCATGAGTTTTTCGAGTGACTCCCCTTTAAATACCGTGGCACCAATACTCAACGTACAGACAAAATTCGGGTCGATACTGTCCCATTTGATCATGGATATTTCTGCACATATTTTACTCAAATAACCTTTGAGTAACGTCTCGTCGACACAGCGGCTAATCACAGCAAACTCATCGCCACCTAATCGAAATAACATATCATCAGGATACAGTTCTGTTTTTATACAGGCGGCCACCTGCATGAGAATTTCGTCACCTGATACGTGCCCGTATTGGTCATTAATTTGTTTAAATTTATCTATATCGATAATCACTAACGAAAATGGTTTATGACATGAAATATGATAATCGGCTAACCGATTGAATGCTCGACGATTATATACTTCAGTTAATGGATCTCTCTCGACCAGATATTGGAGATCACGAGTACGGCGACTCACCAACTTGGTTAATCTTCTTTGTTCACGCAACATAAGCTGAACTACGTAAGCCAACAGTATTGAAATAATAAAACCACCGGAAGCGACACAGATTAGGATAACGCTATCGTTATGTGAAATATCAGAATCGTGTTTGAATTGGATATTCCACTGTCGATCGTACAGATCAATGATAATGCTCTTAGTGGCACCAGAAAGGGTTTTCCACGCTTGGTTTTCATACATAATTGGGTCATCTTCTGCATCAAAACCGAGATCAACCACTTGTATCCCAACCTCTTTACCAATCGACGTGCGCGATACGATCTGCTCAAAATAGGCTGTCGTGCGTACGACACCAATCACAACACCTCGCAGAGAATTTTCGCCAATTTCAAACACCGGATGGTAAACCAGCATGCCCTGCTTAGGTAACGAACGGTCAAATCCATCTTGGAGCAGACGAATTTTATCTGACAGGCTAGGTTCACCCGTT
>ASHK01001295.1 GCA_000695745.1 Vibrio madracius
AATTTGATTTTATTAATGTTCTTAAAAAATTCAGTCATAGCCTAATTTCCAATTTTCTGGTTGTGGACTTCGTTCGTATTTAATATTCAACCTTTTCGACCAAGCCATCAATTATGATTTTTGATACCAAATTTCACCTATTTACTAAATGTGCCCTAGTTCTCAAAAATAAGGTTTGTTTTTCCATTTTATGCTCAGGGATCTTATGTAAGTTATTGATTTGTAATAAAACTAAGATTTTATGATATGAGATTAGGCGATTTGAATCACATATGAAAAATATCGTAAATTAGTAACCAGATTGGGTAAATTGAATTAATTTATCGATGCGTCAAGAATGTGAGACAGACACATTAGGTACCCGGAGAATTAAAATGAACACTATCAAGTTATCCGTAAAAGAGAAGATAGCTTATGGGTTAGGCGATACTGGCTGTAACTTTGTATGGCAGACAGTAATGCTATTTCTTGCATATTTTTATACTGATATTTACGGTTTGTCGCCTGCCATATGGGAACCATGTTTTTGTTAGTCCGCTTTATCGATGCGGTAACTGACCCAATCATGGGCTCTATTGTAGATAGAACGAAATCGAAACATGGTCGTTATCGCCCTTATTTGTTGTGGATGGCGAGTTCCGTTTGGGGGAGCTTGTATGGCAGCCTTCTTTACCCCAGACTTCGGCGAAACAGGTAAGATTGTCTATGCCTATGTTTCTTATATATTTTTAACGTTAATGTATACGGCTATTAATGTTCCGTATTGTGCTATGGCGAACGCGATGACAAACGACTCGAAAGAGCGTACATCTCTTCAATCATATCGTTTCGCACTGAGTACCGCTGGTGGCTTGGTCGTGGCTATGGTTGCGCTACCGCTTGTGGACGTTATTGGTCAAGGGGACGTGCAAAAAGGCTACATGGGTGCGATGGCAGTTATGGGCTTGGGCGCGATTGCATTGTTCTTTTTCAGCTTTGCTAACACCACCGAGCGTTGCGTTCCAGAGATTGAAGAAAAGCAGTCTGTATGGGATGACCTAAAACTTCTAATGAAGAATAACCAGTGGCGCGTATTGTTTATTGTCAATGTTGTCCTTCTGACCGGTATCGTTCTTAAAGGTGCTTCCACAATGTACTACGTGAACACGGTTATGGGACGAGCGGACCTTGCTACTGCCTTTATGGTGACCGGTATGCTAGCTAACATCGTCGGTGCGATATTCTCTGCGCCATTGCTTGGCAAATACGACAAGCCAAAGGTATATCGTGCACTGATTGTTGCTTCAGGTTTCTTATCAGCGGTTCTGTTCTTAGTCGACCCTCAGAATGTCTTTATGGTGTTTGCCCTAGTGATTATTCTTGGTGTGGTTCAGATGAGTACAACGCCAATTCTATGGAGTATGATGTCGGACGTTGTCGACTATGAGAAAACGCGCAGCAATCGCTCACTAAGCGGCATGGTTTTCTCGACCAATCTATTTGCGATTAAGCTCGGTATTGCGATTGGTGGCGCAGCAGTAGGTTGGATTCTAGCTTGGTCAGGTTATGTCGGCGGTGCGGAGACGCAAACTGCTGAGGCAGTCACAGCGATTAACTTACTTTACACGGTAATACCTAGCGTATTCTTCGCTTCAATCGCGGTATTTATGATGTTCTACAAACTAGACAACGAGCATCTAGAGAAGATCAAAGCACTCCTTGTTCTTGATGCGAAAGAGAACGAACAACGTAAACCTGTTGCTCACAATGCAGAGCTCGGTTAATG
>ASHK01001296.1 GCA_000695745.1 Vibrio madracius
CCCATATTACCCTTAGGTCACTCTTTCTTCTTCTATCTACACATTCTGAATTGAGTGATTTTAGCGTTTAACAGTATTTTGGAATCATAATGGGCAAGCGATACATCATAAGCAGCAAACATCACGATAATTTTATGCTGCGCCAACAACATGTCGACAAGATTGCATTGGTTACCGAGGGAGGAGGACAACGAGGTATCTTTACCGCTGGTGTCCTAGATGCATTTCTACGTGCCGATTTTAATCCTTTCGACCTGCTAATCGGAACGTCGGCCGGGTCGATTAAATCTGGCATCGTATATCTGTGGCCACCAAGGACACGCTTACAAAGTGATTGCCGAGGCCACGCGTCACCCTGAATTTTTTAAACTGACTAAGTATCTATTAAGTGGTGAGGGCTTAGATTTAGACTTTTTAGTCGACAGTGCAGAAGTGGATATTCCACTTAACTGGGAAAAGGGGTCGGACTTACTAAAGACCAAACAAGTGGTTGCTGTTGCCACGCATGCCCAAAAGCTAACAACAGAGTGTTTTGAGGTTACTACCGACAATTGGAAAAATGTACTTAGAGCTTCGTGCGCGATTCCAGCGTTACATAAAAATCCGGTGGTGTTTGACGATACACGATGGCTTGACGGCGGTGTATCTGCGCCTATTCCAGTAGAAGAAGCTTATCGAAGGGGTTACAAACACATCGTGGTGGTTCGCACTATGCCGATTGATTTTGATGAACATCATCCTCTTTTGGAAGCGATTTTAAAACGGGCACCAACCAAAACGATGAGCGAATTATCAGCCATTCTCCTCAAGCATGAGGAAAGCTATCGTAAAACTCAGCGCTTTCTCGCGTCACCTCCAGATGACGTTAACATCTATGAAATTTCACCCGCAAGAAACTTACAATCCTCGGTTATCGGCAGCACTAAAAAGCAGTTGGATGCGGACTATATGCATGGTTCTCGTTTGGGACGATTGTTTGTCGAAAGTGTTGGACGAAAACTTGATATTCCTTATGTCCCATATAAACGCCATAAAATGATCACATCGGAGTTTTTCAAAAGTGATGCGTATCATCAAAAGATTGATGAAGTTTGGAATCATCGATCTCGCGGACATTTTAAAGGGGCGATGGACTGTGATATTGCGTGGGTTAACGTCAATCCACATAACTTAAAACGAGCGCTGGTATTAGTTCAAGGTAGAAATGAGTCTTGCTGGAAGTACAAGGAGCTTATGTATGAGCTCAGCCAGCATTTTAGTATTTACTCTTTTGATCGATCGTGGCAAGGTGAATCAGATCGACTGGTTGAAAATAGTGAATTGGGACATATTGATCAGTTTGACCACTATGTTGAAGACCTCAAACAGTTTATTGAAAGTGTTGTGGCAACATCAGACAATGATGAAGTGATGATGCTTGCCCATTCAATGGGAGGTGCGATAGCCACTCAATATATCGCGAAATACCCAGATAGGATTAAAGCCTGCGCGTTGACGAGTCCGATGTTTGGATTAAAGCTGCCCAAGGTGGTAGGAGGGATCCAAACAGCAACCATTAAAATGATCAGTCAGTTGCAAAAGACGCCACATTCGCGCCAAAACAAACGGCATTTGTCACGAAAACATTTGAAGGCAACGACCACACAAGTAGTCCAACTCGATTTAAAGCTTACAGTGACTTGTTAACCAATAATCCGGAGTTGAGACTAGGAGGCGTGAGTCCTAAGTGGATTACTGAAGCGATGGCAGCGGGGAAAGCATGTCTATCCCGAGCAAAGCGCATAAAGACCCCTATTTTGATTGTGCAACCTGAAGGCGATAACGTGGTATCGCTACCCGCTCAAGACTTGTTCAATGAGAGGTGTAAAAGTTCTCGGTTGCTGACCATACCACACGCTAGACATGATGTACTCATTGAAGCCGATCGCTATAGGGACTGGGCACTCAAACACATCTTAAACTTTTACGACCATAAATATAAATTTGTGTAATCTCTTTAGCGTATAGGTGGTGTCATTACATGACTAACCTGTCGAAAATTGACCTAACAGTTTTAGAGCGACCACTCATTAAAGTGGTCGCAACAATCGAGTCTAAGTATCCCGGTTTCTAACGTTAAGGTTTAGTCATCAATAA
>ASHK01001297.1 GCA_000695745.1 Vibrio madracius
CTACGTCGATAGGATGATACTGATGATAATTCATAGATTGACTCTCTTTATTCCTATTAGTGATTAAAGGTGCTTGACGCGACGCTTCACTTCTTCTTGTTTGCCAAAGTTAAACGGACGTGCATCCGGGCTACCTAAATAGCCACAAACACGACGCGTAACCGATACTCGTGTAGAGTCATGGTTGCCACACTTAGGACAAGTGAATCCTTTACTGGTGCAGTCGAATTCGCCCATATAGCCGCACTCATAACACTCATCAATTGGAGTGTTGGTTCCGTAATAAGGAACACGTGTATAGCTATAGTCCCAGACATTTTCTAGTGCTTCGATATTACGTTGCATATTTGGGAATTCGCCATAGCAGATAAAACCACCTGAAGAAATTTCCGGATATGGCATTTCAAAGTCTATCTTGTCGTATGGGTTCACTTTCTTCTGCACATCTAGGTGGAAACTGTTTGTGTAATAACCTTTGTCAGTGACCCCTTCGATAATACCAAACTCTCTTGTGTCAATTTGACAGAAGCGGCTACACAAGTTTTCACTTGGTGTGCCATACAAACTAAAGGCATAACCCGTTTCTTTTGCCCACTGGTTGACCACGTCTTTCATATGTTTGATTACATCTAACGCCATGTCACGCATAGCGTTATCGTCGTACATATGAACTTCATTACCAAACAATGCGGTTACCATTTCATGGATACCAATGTAACCAAGTGAAATAGAAGCACGACCATTCTTAAAGATTGGTGCAATCGAATCATCCGCTTTTAGGCGTACACCACACGCACCTTCCATATAAAGAATCGGCGCAACACGTGCTTTGACTTTTTCTAGACGACTAATTCGTGTTTCAAGCGCTTTGCGGGCAAGCACTAGACGATCATTGAGTAATTCGTAAAACTTATCAACGCTACCTTGTGCCTTGATAGCAATACGCGGCAAGTTAAGGCTAACAACGCCAAGGTTATTGCGTCCTTCGTGTTGCAACTCACCATTCTCTTCGTATGTACCAAGGAAACTACGGCATCCCATTGGCGTTTTAAATGACCCTGTCACTTCAACCACTTTGTCGTAGTTTAAGATGTCTGGATACATACGCTTTGATGCACATTCTAGTGCTAGCTGTTTAACATCGTAGTTTGGATCTTCTGACTTATGGTTAAGTCCATCTTTAATGGCAAATACCAGTTTCGGGAATACCGCTGTCTTGCGATTTTTTCCTAAACCAGCGATACGATTTTTCAGAATTGACTGTTGAATCAGTTTAGATTCCCAACTGGTACCCAAACCAAAACCAAAAGTCACAAATGGTGTTTGACCGTTCGCGGTATGCAAGGTATTCACTTCATACTCTAAAGACTGGAATGCGTCATAACATTCTTTTTCAGTGCGTGCTTTAGCAAATGCCTCAGGTTGGTGAATGTCCCACTCTTGAGCAATTTGAAGGTGCTTGTCATAACTTGCTTTAACATAAGGTGCCAGCACCTCATCAATGCGGTTAATAGTAGTGCCACCATAAATATGGCTAGCCACCTGCGCAATAATTTGTGCGGTTACCGCTGTCGCGGTTGAAATCGACTTAGGTGTATCGATCTCTGCATTACCCATTTTAAAGCCATGAGTTAACATACCTTTAAGATCAATAAGCATACAGTTGAACATCGGGAAAAACGGAGCGTAATCCAGATCGTGATAATGAATGTCCCCTTCATCGTGAGCCTGAACCACATCACGAGGAAGAATACGAGTTTTCGCATAGTGTTTAGCAACAATACCTGCTAATAAATCTCGTTGTGTTGGGATAACCTTGCCGTCTTTATTCGCATTCTCATTAAGAAGATCAGCATTGCTCTCTTGAATCAAACCTTCGATCTCTTTGGTCAAAGCGCTTTTCTTTTCACGAGCAATATCACGATCATGACGATATTCGATGTATGAGCGAGCTAGCCCCTTATATGGGCCTGCATCAATTCATTTTCTACCGCCGTTTGAATTTCTTGAATGTCGACGTGTTCGCAATCCTGCAGTTTAAGCTCTACCGCTAACGCCACATTTTTAGCGTAAATTTCAAGCTCTTTGTCTGCATGTTCCGCCGCACTTACCACAGCAGCTTCAATACGATCCTTTGTAAACGGAGCACGAGAGCCGTCTCTCTTGATTACGATTGTTTTCACCCTTTCTCCTTACCCAAAGTATACTCACAGAGTTAATCCACAAACACAACTATATAGGGTTGTTACTTTTTATTCTGACACAAGATATTGTGGTGTATTTAACGAGAAGCACCAAGTGAAAGTATTGATTTAGATCAATAAAAAATGGCTACTGAACAAGAAGAATTCGATCTAGATGAAGTAGATCTCATATGACATAAAAACACTATTTTTCGCGAAATTTGGTGTTTTTTAGGTTGCTTTTTTAGTAACGCTTACGGCACATTGGCTGCGAGGGATTTTAAAAATGGCAAGCACTATGAAAAGAACATTATGTTATTACAATCGGCTGTTTTGTTTGATGATAGGAATATCACTTTTTCCTACAATTTCGATAGCGT
This sequence comes from Vibrio madracius, assembly GCA_000695745.1. Taxonomy (GTDB): domain Bacteria; phylum Pseudomonadota; class Gammaproteobacteria; order Enterobacterales; family Vibrionaceae; genus Vibrio; species Vibrio madracius. Next base: position 2,564 of record ASHK01001297.1, read on the forward strand.
CAACACTGACGACGTGGAACATTGAATGGCTTACTCTTACGCCTTCAAAAAAGTTTCCGTCTAGTGAGCGCAGCGAAGAGGACTTCCTGGCTCTTAAACGTCAATTTGAATCGGTATCCCCTGTTGTATTGGCGTTTCAAGAGGTTGATAGCGAAGAGGCAATTCGAGCCGTGGTTGGTGATAGTTATGATATTTACTTCTCTGATCGTGCTTTACCTTCCAATCAACATCATCAATTCACCGCGATCAATCAATATACAGGTTTTGCCGTCAAGCGAGGGCTTCGCGTCGATGATGTGCCCGATTTCCCTTTAACTAAAGGTAACAAGTTAAGATTTGCTTCAGCGATCAAAGTGGAGTTAGATGGGCGGATCGTCAATCTACTCTCGATACATTTAAAAGCGGGTTGTTCTGGCAA
>ASHK01001298.1 GCA_000695745.1 Vibrio madracius
TGGAACGATAAGATTTTCTTTACGTTAAACTGACTCGCTGCACCTAAAACTCCAGCCACCATAGTCAAACCCGCAATCCATAACATTAATGGCTGCCAACCACTTTCCGTCAACGGAAACACCAGAGTGAACATTCGCATTAGCGCATAAATACCTACTTTGGTTAGTAGCGCAGCAAATAGCGCAACAACACCGCTCGGTAATGTATGGTACGACGCAGGCAACCATGCAAAAAGTGGAAATAATGCCGATTTAATGGCAAATGCAAACAAGAACAAGGCCGCTACCGTTGACTGAGTTTGCGGTTGAAGAGTTGCGACCTTCCCATGCAAATCAGCAAAATTCAGAGTGCCCGTTGCACCGTAAAGCAGACCAATCGCCAGCAAGAACATTAACGTTGAGATCAAGTTCAGCATGACGTACTTAACCGCTCCATCCACTTGTTCACGAGTGGCATCCAGTGCCATAAGTCCAAACGACGCAATCAACATCACTTCAAACCAAACATAAAGGTTGAATATGTCCCCTGTTAAGAACGCACCGTAAATACCCGCCAACAGAATATGAATTAACGAATGGTACAAGCTATACGATACTTTAGGTCGTAAATCTGCCATGGCATAGAAGACAAYGATAGCGCCAATGAACGCCGTCATGACTACCATGCCTGCACTTAGCATATCTGCAACAAAGACGATYCCCGAATGGTGCCGCCCATTGACCAAACGCAACGGCTTGCGGTCCCAAAACCGTGATATCAGCAAACAGCATTACGCTGGCGAGTAGAGTGAGTAGCACACTGACACCACTAATCCACTCAACGTGTCTCACATAGTTGCGACTAAAAAAACTAAAGCCGAGGTCAGGACGGAGAGTACAACAGGTAAGGTTAACCACAGTGACATTACTGCTCCTCCTCTGAATAGGTCATTTGGTCAACATCGGCCGTTAATGACTCTTGATAGGCTCGATAAAACAGCACCAGCGTAAACACCAACAAACCAAATCCAATCACAATGGCCGTTAAAATCAGTGCTTGAGGTAAGGGATTTGCAGCGCCTAACGGTGGTACAAGTGCACTAGTGTCAATCAATGGCGGTTCACCTACCGTCAATCTACCTGCAGTAAAGATCGCCATATTGACCGCACTGCTCAGCATAATTAGACCGAATAGAACTCGTAACAAATGGCGCTCGAGCATCAGATAAATCCCTGCGGCGGCAAACACCCCAACGACCACACTCCATAAAATTTCCATTAGTTAAGCTCCTCGCTGACGTGCAACACCATTCCCATCACACCACCAATAACCCCTAGATAAATACCGATATCAAAGATCAATGGTGTGCCGAGCGGAAGGACCTCTTTCCACCACAACCCGGTCAAGAAAGGTAAGTTGAAGAATAAGCTGACAACACCTGCCATAAAGCTCAGCAATACACCAAACATAGCAATGCTGAATGGCGCGAAGTGCAGTCGCTCACGCACATATCTAGCGACTCAGCAAACATCAGCAGTGATAAGCCAATCACAGCGATTAGCGCACCGATAAAGCCACCACCCGGAGAGTTGTGTCCGCGCATCAGCAGATAGAGTGAGAACACCAACATCAAAGCAGCAACGATATGTGAAGCCGTACCAAAGATAAGTGATTGAATATTCCTATAAGTCACACTACCCGGCTTTAGCAAACTGACCGCACATAACCCAGCCATGACCACCACGACCACTTCGCCAAATG
>ASHK01001299.1 GCA_000695745.1 Vibrio madracius
CCACCGCGTTACAACAAGAGCTTGATGCCAAGTGGCAAAGTATCGATGAAGACTTTGCCTTTATTGCTACAATGAACATTGGAACTGAGTCCATGACAGATGACGCAGAAGAGCGTCTTCATTTGATTGCGCAGCGGCAATGGACCAAAACCATAGATGAGTGTCAAGGCTTGTCATGGGAAGAGCGGCAACGTTATGAACGAGCAAACGTCACATCAGGCGAAAGTGAATCGGTACTTGTAGACAAAGAATACCACACCATTCCGTGGGCGTCCGATTCGGAGCCTTCCAGTCGCTTTACACTTGAAAAGCCACAATATCAGAACAATTTGGGTGAACTTTATAACTTGTCTATTCGCAGGGGAACGTTGAATGACGAAGAACGCTATATTATCAATAACCATATTGTCGAGACCATCAAGATGTTGGAGAGCCTTCCGTTCCCTAAAGGTATGCGTAATGTTCCTGCTATTGCCGGCGGCCATCATGAGAGAGTCGACGGCAAGGGTTATCCTCTGGGACTCAAATCCAGTGAAATGCCATTAACTGCCAAAGTCATGGCTATTGCTGATGTATTTGAAGCATTAACAAGTGCTGACAGACCATACAAAGAGCCCAAGACGTTATCTGAGTCGATAAGGATTATGTCTTTTATGGTGAAAAACCAACATCTGGACCCCGCGCTATTTCAATTGTTCTTACGCTCTGGTGTTTATCAAACCTATGCGAAACGATTCTTACGCCCTGAACAAATTGATGAGGTGGATTTAGACCAATATCTATCCTAACGTCTGGATACAGAAAATGAGAAAGGCAGATTCTATGATCTGCCTTTATGTTATTAGAAACTCAGGAATGCTAGGTAAATGAATTAGAATGGCATGACTCGGTTTCGACCTGCGCGCTTGGCGTCATAGAGCATTTTGTCTGCACGGTCGACAAGGGAAGAATAAGTATCACCTGTGGTAAATTCTGCTACGCCAAACGATGCGGTTATATTGCCGACTTTTGAGCCGTTTTTTCGGTCTTTT
>ASHK01001300.1 GCA_000695745.1 Vibrio madracius
ACAGAAATGACATCTTCCTCAACCTTATTTTCAGTGACTGCGGTGGTTTCCTTTTCGCGCCAACTCGCATTAATCGAAATATGTCAGTTCTGTCAGCTATCAAGCACGGCATGGTGATAGTAATTTAGATAGCAGTAAGCAATGAGCATCTTGGCGCAAGTAAGAGAATAGGGGCGTAGGCAACTAACAAATTACTCAAACGGACGCTATACGTGTGTCGCTTTTGGTTTGAAGTTTAGAAGGTTTGGCAAGGTCGGCCATACGCGCCGTTTAGCAAAGCGTTATGCAATTTTAAACATGTCAGTAAAAATGGTTGGATATTTATGAAATCAAGAGATTTAAAAACAATATATGACGTTATTGTAACTGAGTACCAGATGGAACATATCGGTGAAGGTCGCTTCTTGCACTCGTTTAAGCCGAAAACGAACGAATACTTTGTATCAGTTCGAGGCAAATGGAGTCGCAGAAATGGAAGAAGGCGAAAGGTACAACATCGGATTCCGCGAGGATAAAGATGGGCGTAAGATCGTCGACTTATCGTGTATTTCAAAGTCAGACAGTGTAAATCCAATGTTATCCTACATGTATGCAAAAGAATTTTCTAAAGCTAGGCATACAGTTAACAAACAGAAAAACGACGAAAGGGTTACGCATCAAGCCACCGATGGTTATTACTGGGGCAAGAAATACGCGTGGCGTGAGTTTGGTCTTGTTATTTCAAAGGATGCTTTTTATGCCTACTTGGAGCAAATCGGTCACCCTAAAGTGCCTTGTATAACGGCAAATCCAGATATGGCATTTAGCAACGATCCTTCTACAGCATACAAAGAAGAGGGTTTAGCCGAAGCCATGGAACTGCTAATTACGACCGCTGAGAAAAAAACTAAAGCTCTATACAAATCACCTCATTACAGTAAACGTTTCTCTATTCGAGGTGTTGAAGCTATTACGGATAAAAAATAGCATAACAAACTGTTTAAGAGTGATTCGCAACGCATGGCATTTTTACTATGCGCTGCGTTTAGTGTTTAAGGTGGTATGCGGGGGCTTCGGTATTGCGTTGCTCACACCTTAACAGGGCGTTAGCATTCGACGGGAGATAACATGTACATTTTGGTAGTAAGTTCGAGCTTGGATCCAAATAGTCGAAGTCGTCAAATCGCCAAGTTATGTATTAACGAACTACGATCGTTGGATAGACAAGTTAAATTTGTTGACTTGGTGGAAGTTAATGTACCAAATTTTGACAACGACAAAATATATCATACGGAACAATATAAGACGTTACATAAATTAACGTCTGAGGCGAGTGGGGTTGTTTTATGCAGCCCTATTTATAACTGGGGATGTTGTTCTGAGTTAAAGAAATACATTGAATATGTTGGGTCTACACCTCCTGATGGTAGCTTAACTGGCGCACTCTTCGATAAAGTGGTGACGTTTGTAACCTCAGCGGGGCTACCTCATAGTTACATGGCTGATTCTGCGCTCTCGACGTCACTAAGCATTGATTTCAAGTGTATCATCAATCCTTACAACTTGTATGTTCATAATCGTCACTGGGTCAATGATACCCTTTCGGATGAAAGCTACCTAGGCTTGAAAAATCTATGAAAGTAATGGATGAGCTCTGTAGTTTATTGAGTGCTAGAACATATAAGTCTGGGTGGGAACTGTAATGCTAACAAATTGTTCAAGCAGACAGCTAACAGTTGGCGATTTTGGTTTGAATTAAGTTAAGTGATTATGGTGGCTTTGTTTGAGTATAGTGGTAGTTAGCTGCTACTTAACAAGGCGTTAGAACATGACGGTTCTCACGAGTTTTATGTAACTCGTTGTTATTTAAGTATGAAGAGAGTTTATTGAGTTGGCGTTGTAGCGACGAAAAG
>ASHK01001301.1 GCA_000695745.1 Vibrio madracius
GCGTGGATGTCATTACGCTGAATATATTCCATCAGAGGACCATAGATCATCTGCTGCTTTTTAACTCGGCTCATGCCTTCGAATTGAGCATCTACCGCAATCACTTCGTAGTGGCTACCTTCACCTTTTACATGTAGCTCTTCTAGGTTCAATGCGTTTTGTAATAGTTCCTGTACTTTTGTGCTATCCACAAGATACTCCTAAATGTGTTTCTCAATAACTGATTCAACGTTATATAGCTGAAACAGTATTTTCAGCTCATCGGGCACGAAGCTGAGCATTATATGACACTTTCGATTTTTTGCATGCTCTAATAAGTGAATTAGCATCACCAATCCCGCAGAATCGAAGCGTTTTACTTTATCTAACGCCAATTCCATCTCAGGCAAATCAAAATTAACACTTTGAATGTTCTTCCAAAGCTCAGGGACGGTATCGCGATCGACGTTCCCTATCAACTCTAAGACACCTGGATTACGAACCGCCAATTTTGTGGTCATTATTTTTTGCTGCCTTCAAAACGAATTGGAGCTTGCGCCAACTGTTCAAGTTCTTCGGCGACCGCTAAGATGCCATCTTGACGGATTTTACTGTTCCATTCAGATTGCTTGCTAGAGAGCAAACTAATGCCTTCGGCAATCATATCAAAGGCTTTCCATTCGCCTGTTTTCTTATCCTTTCTGAGTTTAAACTCTAAGTTAATATTTGGTCTAGGTGAGTCCATAATTGTAACGCGAACACCAATAATGGTGGTCTTATCATCAATTTTGGGTTCTGGACCAAATTGAATTTCCTGTCCGGTATATTGCGTCAGAACTTGTGCATAGGAAGTAATCAAATAGTCTCGAAATGCCTTCGCAAACTCTAATACGTCTTCTCGTTTCGCGCCTTTTAAGTTGGGGCCAAGTAGCTTCAGCGCCGCGTAACGGTCATTGACATAAGGCATCAATTCTTCTTCGACCACCACCTTAAGATAATCGGGATCTTTTTGAATTTTCTCTTGTTCATTGGCCAAACGCGTAAACGTTTTATCAGCCACTTTCTGCATCATGTCATAAGGTTTGGTAGCATCAATCTCATTAGCATGTAACCCAAATGAGAGCATCAAGGCACTAAACATCAGTAAACATTTGTTGAACATCACTTTACTCCTTTTTCTCATCAGAACCGCCAATGCTATACAGCACTTGACCAATCATGTCTTCAAGCACCAAGGCAGACTTAGTATCCTCAATCCTGTCACCATCGGCTAGATAGCTTCATCATCAAAGATAAACCCTGGAACAAGTCCGATGTATTGCTCGCCAATCAACCCTGAGGTTAGTACTTGTGCACTTGACGTATCTGGGAAATGGTAGTCCGAGCTAATAGATAAGGTGACCACTGGCAAATAGCTCTCTTTATCAAGCTAATATCGCTCACTCGGCCAATCACGACGCCACCAACTTTCACTGGAGAACGAACTTTAAGACTGCCTATATTATCGAAACGAGCTTCAAGCTTATAAGTATCCCTGAGCCAGCCTTCACGTCAGCAACC
>ASHK01001302.1 GCA_000695745.1 Vibrio madracius
TGTTACAGGGGGCGGTACTGGTGGCGGTATTGCTGACCATCTTCTTACGATTCCGCTTAGCGATGTGGGTGATGGTGGGTTTACCTGTCTGTTTCTTGGGAGCCGTGATGCTGATGCCGCTGTTCGATGTCAGCATCAATATCATCACACTGTTCGCGTTTATCATGGTGCTCGGTATTGTGGTGGATGACGCCATCGTCATAGGAGAAAGCGTCTACACCGAGGTTGAGAAAGAAGGGGGAGGCGTCACTAATGTCGTGCGCGGAGCTCAGCGTGTCGCAACTCCGGCTACCTTCGGAGTGCTAACAACTATTGCCGTGTTTGTTCCGTTTTTATTCTCGACAGGGCCAGAGAAAGCGTTTTTCTATGGCCTCTCAATTGTTGTTATTTTCTGTTTGATTTTCAGCTTGATCGAGTCCAAGCTCATCCTGCCAGCGCATTTGGCTCATACCAAATTTACCCCAGTCAAAGAGAACAGTTATCGCGCCCGTTTCAATCGCTCATTTTTCCGCTTTGTTCATGGGCCATACAAGCGCACCGTGTCGTGGTGTGTGGAGTGGCGTTGGTCAGTGATGGCTGGCTTTATCGCCGTTTTGGTTATCAGTGCGGCAATGCTAACATCAGGTCACGTTCGTATGATCCCAAGCCCTAAAGTTCCGTCTGACTTCCCAATGATCAAAATTGAGATGAACAGTAATGCATCCGATGAACAAACGATTGATGCTTTGCTTACTCTTGAAAAAGTGGTGAGTGAGGTCGACAAGGAGATAGAGCAAGAGTACGGGCAGCCTGTTATTCGCGACATGATGACGATTAACACCAGTCGCACCGAGGGCATGATCATCCTTCCTCTTGTTGATGAAAACGTGCGCCCAGTTGACGCGTTTGAGCTGTCTCGTCGTTGGCGTGAGAAAATGCCGACGATCGTTGGTTTGAAGTCTATTGTCATTAACGACAATGTGACGGGCGGCGAAGAGGGCGATGAGTTTGGTTATTTGCTGTACGGCCCTGATATGGAAGTGCTGAATGCCGCTGGACGTGAGCTTATCTCAAAGCTTCAGCTTCAGCCGGGGCTGTTTGATATCAGTTCTTCGATGGATACAGGCAGCCGCGAAGTGCAACTTTCGCTCAAACCTGTGGCTTACGATCTCGGGCTAGATTTAGCAAATGTAGCGTCACAAGTTGGCGGCAGCTTTTATGGTGGAGAAGCGCAACGGGTACTTCGGAACACAGAAGAAGTAAGAGTCATGGTTCGCTACCCTAAACTGACGCGTGAAGCATTCTCGTCATTGCGCTATGCCTTGATTCACACCCCGTCAGGCAAAAAAGTGATGTTAGGCGATGTGGTCAACATCACCAGTAAGCCGGGCATCAATCAGATACGACGTGAGAACGGGTTTAGAACCGTTTATATCTATGGTTCTATTGACGAAGCCGTGATCGAGCCCGATAGAGCGGTTAAGAATATAGAAGACAATGTGCTTCCAAAACTGCGCACTCAATTCCCTGACGTGAAAACCGAGCTAGGTGGCACTATTGAGGAGCAGCAAAAACAAAAAGCCGAGCAGATCGTGTTCTTTATCGCAGGGATGATAACGGTTTACATTCTATTGGCGGTGCCATTAAAGAGTTATGCTCAGCCGTTTATCATTATGTCTGTTATTCCGTTTAGCTTAACGGGAGCGATATGGGGACACTACTTCTACGGCCTTGATATGAGCATGATGTCCACATTTGGTTTGATTGCCGCAGCGGGGTT
>ASHK01001303.1 GCA_000695745.1 Vibrio madracius
TATTTTCCTAACAGCTAGCTTAAACTACCTGAACTTTGATAAACGTTTAACTGAGACGACTGACTCAAAATACCAGGTAGTAATGCAAGAGACGCTATCTGACATCAACAATGCGATTGCGTTTGGTGTACCACTCCATGGCATTAGCAATGTACAGTCTTTATTAGAGCGTCATCTAGACAGTGTCTCGGGGCTAATCGCGCTAGAAGTCACTGATCGACAAGGTAAGCGCCTCTATTTTGCCCATCAATCGACGAGCTCCGTTACCAACGAGCAAACCAAGCAACTAAGCTCACCCATTTATAATGCATTTGGTCAATTAGATGGCAAGATCTCACTCACCTATTCCCTTGAGCACTTAGCTGCTCTGCGCAGTGGACTCATATCAAAAAGTGCGTTTTACGCTGTCATTTGGATTGCCATCGCAACACTGTGCAATTTGATTTTTATACATGGCATCACAAAACACATGCTGCGACGAGCCTCTGAAGTTGATCAATGCCTGTCTTCGAATGATCTTGAAGGATGTAAATTTGAACTTGCAAGCCAAATTATGGAGGGCAACCAAAATCACTTAAGTCGTTGGCAAAAATTCAGACAAAGACACACTACTATGTTGATTCTGGTGTTGGCATTCACTACTACTTTTGTTGCCAACTTTATGACTTCATTACAAATGATGGACTACTTCGCTGATATCTATCAACAAGAACTCAACGAAAAGGCCGCCATTATTGCCTACTCCCTAGTCCAATTGCTAGATTACTTGATCGCTAACGGCTTTGATGTCACCAACCTACGTGGCCTTGATGAGGAATTAGCGACCTATCTTGCCAATCACAATGACATTATTGCCATGTCTATCGTTCAAGGATCACAAACATTAGTGAACGTAGGAGCGCAATGGGATGAATTGCAGCTCAATAGCTATTTATTTCCACTCAATAACAACGACACCATTGCCTTAACGATCTCGTCTGACAAGAATCTCGTGGCGACTCTCCTTAAAGAGAATTTACTCGATATGTTATCCATCTTGGTTGCTTCATTACTGGTCGTAACCGAAGTGATTCTATTCCTATGTAACTATATGATCATGTCACCGTGGCACCAATTGAAACGGTTAGTGGCCCGCCTCAGTCAGGGGTTTTTAGATACAACCGCCAAGGTGACCAGTCGCGATGAAATTAGCGCTCTGCTCGCGAAAATTAACCGAACCACACTCGCAGCAAAAAAACCACAAACCTCGGTGATTGAGCATCAAAACTATCGCTTTGTCCGCCTTCCCTTGTTTTTGTTTGTCTTTGCCGAAGCGGCGTCGCTGTCTTTTTTCCCCAACTATGTCTCAACCTTGGTCATGGATGTCTCTTGGATACCGTTAAGTATGCAAGCAAGTTTTCCTATCTCTCTCTTTATGTTTGTTTGGGCGATTTCTCTGCCTTTTGCGGGCTACTGGTCAGATACATTAGGACGACGTAAATCACTGATCATTGGCGGTTTAGTGATTACCGTTGGCATGATTTCCACTAGTTTGTGCAGTACGTTATCAGCAATGCTTCTTAGTCGAACTATTACTGCATTAGGATATGGGTTGGTTTTCATTTCTGCCCAAGGTTTTGTTAGCGACTATACCGACAACTCAAATCGAACCAAAGGTATGGCAACGTTCTTATCTTCTTTCTTCTCAGGTTCGTTATGTGGGGCGGCAATAGGAGGCTTACTTGCCGACCGTATTGGATATAGTGGTACCTTCTTCTTGGCGTCGGGAATCAGC
>ASHK01001304.1 GCA_000695745.1 Vibrio madracius
TATCCAGTTATTCTATATCCTAAGCCCTATTGCAACTTACATGAGACATTGAACTGTGATAGGACGATTACGTGGAACTCTAATCGAGAAGCAACCGCCAGAACTGTTAATTGAAGTGGGCGGCGTTGGCTATGAAATTCAAATGCCAATGAGCTGTTTCTACGAACTACCGGAAATTGGCCAAGAAGCGATCATCTATACCCATTTTGTCGTGCGTGAAGATGCGCAGCTGCTCTATGGCTTTAATACCGTCCGTGAACGTGCACTGTTCAGAGAAGTGATCAAAGCGAATGGTGTCGGTCCAAAACTTGGGCTGGGTATCCTATCTGGTATGTCCGCTACTCAGTTTGTTGCTTGTGTTGAACGTGAAGATATTTCGACCTTGGTGAAGCTGCCAGGTGTCGGTAAAAAGACCGCTGAGCGTCTGGTTGTAGAAATGAAAGACCGCCTCAAAGGTTGGGGTGCAGGTGACTTGTTTACTCCGGCGACTGACGCTGCGCCTGTCGACAGTATTGGTGCGATGAAAGCCGATAGTGCCGAAGAAGAGGCCGTGAGTGCGTTACTGGCGTTGGGCTATAAACCGACACAGGCATCAAAAGTGGTGTCTCAAGTAGCGAAACCAGATATGACCAGCGAAGCGCTGATTCGTGAAGCACTGCGTGCTATGGTTTAAGTGGTAGGCATTACACCCCACCTTGATTACAAAAGCTGAATGAATAGCAAAGAGACAGCGTGACATGATTGAAGCCGATCGCCTAATAGCGCCCGAAAATCCTGTATTCAAAGATGAAGACGTCATTGACCGAGCAATACGTCCTAAAAAACTTGCTGACTATGAAGGTCAAGAGCATGTGAGCGACCAGATGGAGATTTTCATCAAAGCGGCACAACTACGCAGTGAGGCGCTTGATCACCTGTTAATATTTGGTCCTCCTGGCCTAGGTAAAACAACCTTAGCCAATATCGTCGCTAACGAAATGGAAGTGAATATTCGCACCACATCGGGTCCGGTACTTGAGAAAGCAGGGGACTTGGCGGCACTTTTGACCAACCTCGAAGAAAATGATGTGTTGTTCATTGACGAGATACATCGTCTCAGCCCAATGGTTGAAGAGGTGTTATATCCGGCTATGGAAGATTACCAACTGGATATCATGATTGGTGAAGGCCCTGCCGCGCGCTCTATCAAGATTGATTTGCCACCCTTTACCTTAATTGGTGCGACAACCAGAGCGGGCTCATTAACGTCTCCGCTTCGTGATCGTTTCGGCATTGTTCAGCGTTTGGAGTACTACAAAATCGCCGATCTGCAAAAGATCGTTCAGCGTAGTGCTTCCTGCTTAGGCTTGTCGATGGAACCGGAAGGGGCGTTAGAGATCGCCCGTCGCGCCCGAGGTACACCTCGTATCGCCAACCGCTTGTTGCGTCGCGTGCGAGATTATGCGGAAGTAAAGGGTAATGGTCATATATGTGCCGATATTGCTGACAAGGCGCTAAACATGTTAGACGTTGATCATCAGGCTTTGATTACATGGATAGAAAACTTCTGTTGGCTATTATGGAAAAGTTTGCTGGTGGCCCTGTAGGACTGGATAACTTAGCCGCAGCAATTGGCGAAGAAAAAGATA
>ASHK01001305.1 GCA_000695745.1 Vibrio madracius
ATTGGGAAGCGAAGATGAACCTAGAACGACAATTTGAAATCGTCGTGTCGGACTCTCTTTATCAGTCAGAAAATGCCACCTTAGTTGCCCGTCTCTTGTGTAGTAATGACAAACTCGCTTGCAGTGCCTCTGGTGAGCTTGAGTGCCGAGAAAGTATTGATTTACCCGGTGCCATGACCCTGATATATCCACCATCCGCGCCACAATCCGTACAAAATAGTGAAACGTCATTAAGCCAACTTATTGGGCTTTTAACATGCAACTTTAACTCATTGTTACAAAGCGATGACCCCGCAGCGATGCTCAAAGGCATTTTCAAGTTATTCACCCATGATGCTAAAAACCTTGATGAAATCAACACCATCAACAATGTGAAATTTCAAACTCAAGTGTCTACGCTACGGGTTCACAACAAGAACGTGTTCGTCCCAGGTACAGAGATTACGGTTGAGCTCAACTCGGAAATGCCCTATCACTCGTTTTCCATGGTAATGAATGAGTTTTTCAAGCAGTTCTGCAGTTTTGACCGCTATATACAACTCAACGTTAACCTTTATGGCAAACCACAAAGCGGTATCTGCTTTGCTAAAGTTCACGGGAATCAACTATGTCTTTAAACACAGCTCATTCTCCTATGAACAACTTGCGGAATCAGCCTGAAGATTTCGAATTTGCTCAGGCCATTCGGGTCTTGCAGTCGTATTGTGCTGCTAATCCTAACAACCAAGTACGGTTGAAACTAGAGTCTGAGATCATACCTGGTGGCGCGTTAAGTGACATCAGCCAAATAGATATCTCTAGTACCCAGATACGACTTTCCATCGCTAAGACGGCTTTGTCTGGGGTACATGGCGTTATCCCTGACTACATTTATGAAGAACTGCTCGAAGCCCTTCACCAAGAAGACGAAGGCTTAAAAAGCTTTTCTTGACGTGTTTAACCAACGTCAGTTTGAACTGACCTATAAACAAGAGACGCGCGCATGGTTACTGCTTCAGAATGAGCAAAACCGCAAGTTAAACACTACGCTTTATCACCTATCAGGATTGGACAATAGTAATCGTCACCTGATCCAATACACCATGTTGCTCGGTCAAAATAGTCGTAACATCCGAACATTAGAGCAACTACTCAACGACTACTACGAATTGAAGATTTCTGTAAAAGTGACACCCTATGAGACTCGTAAGTTGCCTGACGCCGCGACGAGTAATATTGGCCGTTCGATAAAATCTAGAAAAAATAATAAATTAGGACATGGTTTACTCATAGGAAGTCGCTGCGACGTACCGAGTGCTAGCTTGAAAGTTTATATCGAGCCTCGAAATAGACACGAAGTCGAGCAACTCAAACAAGACGCGAGACTCGCGAGCGATGTGAAATCAACGGTTCAACATTACCTCAAAGATGATACTCCAGTGACGATCTATCTACTGATTCTTAGGCAGCATCTAAATGCGCCAGTTCTCAGCTCCAATTGTTTAATCTCCGCGAAGCTGGGAGAAGTCGACTGCTTAGCTCCTGAGCGTTTTCCAC
>ASHK01001306.1 GCA_000695745.1 Vibrio madracius
CTGCTGTGAGTATGTGCTTCATTTAGTTCTCCTTTCATCTCGTTACTCTACGAGAATCAATCCTTGTTAATAGTTACGGTTTAGAGTGACGAAAACTGACGTTTTCTCCCCTCTATTTTACCGTGAAGGATGTGACAAAATTATCACAAGCACGTAATTTGCACCCTTCATGCCAAAATAATAAAGCTAACTATTTCAATACATTAAAACACGCACAAACCCTACGGCGCCATGATTGGGTCAATATTGTCCTGTTAGTTGAGGCGCACTATAAACAACACAAGCCCCTACGCTACTTTAAAATCGTCCTTGTCCAAATGGTGTTTTTTCATTTTCCGATAAAGCGTTTTACGCGGTAAATTCAGTTTGCTCGAGACTTCATTGATGTTGCCGCCGACTCGATCAAAGCTTCTGTTAGCACATTGCGTTCGTACTGTTCCATCTGTTTTTCAAACGCAAACTCTGTCTCACTAACATCTTGTATTGGCGTCTGTAAATCAAAGCCATCACCCACAATGCCTAATACAAATCTATCCGCAACATTACGCAGCTCCCTGACGTTACCGGGCCACTCGTGTCGCGACAATTGCTGTATTTGCTCGGAATATATAGTAGAAGGTCGCGTCTTGTATTTATGACTCGCCTGGCCGACAAAATGTCTAAATAGACTCTGGATATCTTCTTTGCGTTGACGTAGTGGTGGCAAGTTCAGGCTGGCAATATTAAGGCGATAGAAAAGATCTGAGCGAAATTCACCGGTTTCACTTAACGAAGCAAGATCCGCCTTACTGGCAGCGACCACAACGATGTCTACTGGAATGAGCTCATTGCCGCCCACGCGCTCAATGACTCGCTCCTGAATGACGCGCAGCAGTTTATCTGTACCGCAATGGGCATACTCTCTATTTCATCAAGAAACAGCGTACCGCCATTAGCTTGTTCAATTTTGCCAATGCGCTTTTTATTGGCACTGGTAAACGACCCCGCTTCATGACCAAACAGCTCACTTTCAATAATACTCTCGGTCATTCCACCACAGTTGATAGCGACAAATGGTTTTGCTTGTCGACGACTAAACTGGTGCAGCGCTCTTGCGACGACTTCTTTTCCTGTTCCAGTCTCACCATTAATGATGGTATCTACCCTGTATTAGCGAGCGCGAGCACTTGTTTACGTATGGTTTCCATCGCTTTAGATTGACCAATAATCACAGATTCAATCGCTTCGCTATCGGTCGACTCCAAAGATAGGGTACGAGCGAGAGTTTGCTGTGCTTGTAGCTGAGCTAAATCGAGCTTGGCGATCACCTCATCGGCATTAAGCGGCTTTTCAATAAAGTCGAACGCCCCCAACTTCATTGCTTCAATAGCCATCGGAATGTCCCCATGACCACTCATCAATAAAACCGGAACTTGTGGCGCACGATGTTGAATCGAGCTCAACAATGTTAGACCATCGACCGAGGGCATCCTGACATCACACAACACAACCGAGCGGCTGTTATTGGTAAGTGACCGTAGCGCTTTTTTTGGGTCGGTAAACGCTGTAACAGTGAAGCCTTCAAGCTCTAGCATTTCACTTACGGCTTCGACTACGTCGTGTTCGTCATCAATGAGGACGATGTGTTTTTGTTGTGTCATGATGGATTGCCTTGTTGCAGAGTCACAATAAACTCAGTGCCCTGATCAATCTCGGATTGGACGTGAATCGTCCCTCCA
>ASHK01001307.1 GCA_000695745.1 Vibrio madracius
TCACTTCTTTTTTACCAGAAGTATAACCACCTGATGCACCGCCCATCGCTTTACCTAACGTACCAGTGATGATGTCGATACGATCAACAACGTTGTGGAACTCATGCGTGCCCGCACCGTTTTTGCCCATAAAGCCAACCGCGTGAGAGTCATCAACCATCACTAGTGCGTCGTACTTATCAGCTAAATCGCAAATTGCTGGAAGATTTGCAACCACGCCATCCATTGAGAATACACCATCAGTCACGATGAGCTTATGACGAGCACCTGCTTCGTTAGCAGCGATAAGTTGCTGCTCAAGCTCTTCCATATTGTTGTTTGAGTAACGGTAGCGCATTGCTTTACAAAGACGCACACCGTCAATGATAGAGGCGTGGTTAAGCGCATCAGAGATGATTGCGTCTTCTTTATCTAGGATAGTTTCGAACAAACCTGTGTTTGCATCGAAGCAAGAAGTGTAAAGGATCGTGTCTTCTTTACCGAGGAACGTAGACAGTTTGTGCTCAAGTTCTTTGTGAATGTCTTGAGTACCACAGATAAAACGAACTGACGCCATACCGAAGCCGTTTTTGTCCATGCCTGCTTTACCAGCGTCGATAAGTGCAGGATGGTTCGCAAGACCAAGATAGTTGTTCGCACAGAAGTTTAATACTTCTTCACCTGTTGAGATTTCAACAGCCGCTTGTTGCTGAGAAGTGATGATACGCTCAGACTTGTAAAGTCCTTCAGCTTTTACTTCTTCAATTTGATCTTGGATTTGCTTATAAAACGCAGAAGACATAGTGGATTCCTTTTTCTATCCTATTTATCAATAGGTTATGTAGGGAGGTGATATTTACAGCGTATTGATTCGCCTTATATCTAGATTCAAGTCATTTTAGTTCATTGTGGTACAAACGATTATCCCTTAAGATGGAAAACCATTAGTGAATCTGAGGCAATAATAATGTTCAGCCATAAGTTATTGAGCTTACTACCTGACCTCGCGTCTTTTATTTTGGTAGTAAACGAAGGCAGTTTTACCGCCGCTGCGAAAAAACTCGGTGTTACGCCATCAGCACTATCTAAAACCATCACGCGTCTGGAAAGCGCACTATCAGCAAAATTATTCGAACGTACTACCCGTAAATTGGTTATCACTCAGGCTGGACAAAAGGTTTACGATCAAAGCGTACTAATGGTCAACGCCGCTCAACAGGCTATTGACGTTTCTCAATCAGATCATACCGAACCAAGTGGCTCTATTACGGTGGCAGCGCCAGAAGCATTTCTTAATTCCGTATTACAGCCATTTATTACGCCGTTCTTAGTTCGATATCCAGAAATCCAACTGAAAGTTCGCGCTGTTGATGGCGAAATCGACCTGTTGCGTATGGGTATTGACGTGGCGTTTAAGCTCACTGACAAACCGGACGAAAATTTGGTAATGAAAGAATTAGGACCTACCAACCTAGTACTTTGTGCAAGCCCTGAATACATTACAAAGCGAGGGTTACCCCGCACACCCAGTGATCTTGAAAAGCATGACTGCCTCTACCTCGCTGAAACAGAACGCGACAACATTTGGGATTTTCTCAAAGACGATGAGTTTCATACCGTAAAAGTAACAGGACGCTATGCCATCAATCACTCTCAAATGCGCCTTCAGGGCGTAAAGCAAGGTTTAGGCGTAGGAATATTTCATGATTTTGTTATTTCTGAAGCTATAGAAGATGGCAGTGTTGTGCCCGTCCTCTCGGATTGGACCATCAAAAGTAACTACCATGGAGCCGTTGCACTTCAGTACGCTCAGACCAAATACATGCCAGCTCGCT
>ASHK01001308.1 GCA_000695745.1 Vibrio madracius
ATTCCGAGGTGTACGCGTTAATCTTGATCAGAATGAAATGCGCATTACTGCGAATAACCCTGAACAAGAAGAAGCGGAAGAGATGTTGGACGTTGAGTTCCAAGGTGATGCGCTAGAGATTGGCTTTAACGTGTCCTACGTCCTAGATGTTCTAAATACGCTTCGTTGTGACCAGGTTCGTATTTCGATGTCAAATGCCAATGCGAGTGCGTTAATTGAAAATAGCGAAGATGACAGTGCCATGTATGTGGTGATGCCGATTCGCCTCTAAGTTAGGCATGATGTTATGCCGCTTACGCGCTTAATCGTACAGCAATTTCGCAATATTAAAGCCTGTGATATAGAACTATCTACAGGCTTTAACTTTATTATTGGTCCCAATGGCAGTGGCAAAACCAGTGTATTGGAAGCCATCTATCTGCTCGGTCATGGGCGCTCTTTCAAGAGCTCATTGACCGGACGAGTGATTCAAAATGACTGCCAAGAGCTGTTTGTTCATGGCCGTTTTTTGAACTCGGATCAATTTGAGATACCCGTTGGCATTAATAAGCAGCGTGATGGCTCAACTGAGGTTAAAATAGGCGGTCAATCTGGGCAAAAGTTAGCTCAGCTTGCCAAGGTGTTACCGCTGCAATTAATTCACCCAGAAGGTTTGAATTACTAACAGATGGACCTAAATTTCGTCGCGCTTTTATCGATTGGGGTGTGTTTCACTCTGAACCCGGCTTTCATGAAGCGTGGGGAAGATTTAAGCGTCTAAGTAAGCAGCGTAATGCTCTACTTAAAACTGCAACCAGTTATCGAGAATTAAGTTATTGGGACCGTGATTTGGCCCAGCTGGCAGAACAAATTGATAACTGGCGTCGGTGCTACGTTGAACAGATGCAGCCTCTAGCAGAGGAAATGTGTCAGTCGTTTTTAC
>ASHK01001309.1 GCA_000695745.1 Vibrio madracius
TATGAACATCGGTCAGATCCTTGAGGTTCACTTAGGTCTGGCAGCGAAAGGTATCGGTGACAAGATCAACCAGATGGTGAAAGAGCAGCAAGAACTAGCGAAATTCCGCGAATTCTTGCAGAAGGTTTACGATCTAGGTGGTACTCGTCAGAACGTTGATATTGCATCACTGTCTGATGACGAAGTACGTACTTTGGTTAAGAACCTACGTGGCGGTCTACCGATTGCTACACCTGTCTTTGACGGTGCGTCTGAGAAGTCTATTAAAGAACTTCTAAAACTGGGTGACCTACCAGAATCTGGTCAGCTAACTCTGTTTGACGGTCGTACTGGTGATGCGTTTGAGCGTCCTGTAACTGTTGGTTACATGTACATGCTGAAACTGAACCACCTTGTTGATGACAAGATGCACGCTCGTTCAACTGGTTCGTACAGCCTAGTAACTCAGCAACCACTTGGTGGTAAAGCTCAGTTCGGTGGTCAGCGTTTCGGTGAGATGGAAGTATGGGCACTAGAAGCATACGGTGCTGCATATACGCTTCAAGAAATGCTAACGGTTAAGTCTGATGACGTTAACGGCCGTACGAAGATGTATAAGAACATCGTCGATGGTAACCACAGCATGGAACCTGGCATGCCAGAATCGTTCAACGTACTGTTGAAAGAGATCCGCTCGCTAGGTATCAACATCGAGCTAAGAAGACGAATAATCCATCTGGATTATCTGGTAGAAAAAGGGGCTCGCGCTGGTTTGCTGACCAAGCGGGTTCCTTTTTAAACTCCTTACAGGAGCTGATTGTGAAAGACTTATTAAACTTTCTAAAAGCACAGCATAAGACCGAAGAATTTTGATGCAATCAAAATCGGTCTATCTTCACCAGACATGATTCGTTCATGGTCTTTTGGTGAAGTTAAAAAACCAGAGACAATCAACTATCGTACGTTCAAACCTGAGCGCGATGGTCTGTTCTGTGCGCGTATTTTTGGTCCAGTAAAAGACTACGAATGTCTTTGTGGCAAATATAAGCGTCTGAAACACCGTGGTGTTATCTGTGAGAAGTGTGGCGTTGAAGTAACGCAAACTAAAGTTCGTCGTGACCGTATGGGCCATATCGAACTTGCGTCTCCGGTCGCTCACATCTGGTTCCTAAAATCGCTACCATCTCGTATCGGTTTGCTAATGGACATCCCGCTA
>ASHK01001310.1 GCA_000695745.1 Vibrio madracius
GTACTGATTGCTCACGATCGCACCGTGATTGAGCAGGATGACCACGTTGTCATGTTCCTCGTGGACAAAAAATACGTGCCTGACGTTGAGGCATTGTTCCAACCAAGTGCATTCTTCTTATAAGGCACTCTAATGGTTAACGCTCGTCCCGTTTCATTTGTTATAGGTTAGTGCTATCAAAACTAGCCCTATTTATGTATGTACCAACACTCGTTGCTTTTTTCACAGGTACCGATGGTTTCCTTGATTTTGGTTTAGCGGTTGTTATCACCCATTTTGCCGCTTTTGTTTGCCTCTCTTTAGGGCGTACCAAAGACTTCAAACTCAGCGTGCGTGACATGTTCCTGATCACCAGTTTGGTTTGGACCATAGCCAGCGCGTTTGCCGCACTCCCTTTTGTATTTATCAATCATATTAGTTTTACCGATGCCTACTTTGAAACTATGTCAGGTATCACTACGACAGGTTCAACCGTCCTCAGTGGTTTAGACAATATGGCACCGAGCATCTTATTATGGCGCTCGATATTGCAATGGTTGGGAGGCATTGGGTTTATTGTTATGGCGGTAGCGTGTTACCTATGCTTAACGTGGGGGGAATGCGCCTATTCCAAACCGAATCGTCAGATTGGTCAGATAAGAGTAGTCCGAGAGCCAAAACCGTCGCGAAAAATATCGTGTTGGTTTATTTAGTCCTAACCGTTTTGTGCTTGCTCGGGTACATTTTCACGGGTATGGATCTGTTCGATGCAATTAACCATTCATTCACGACTCTCTCTACTGGCGGCTATTCCACATCCGACGGCTCCATGAACCACTTTTCCGAAGGTGCTCATTGGGTTGGAACCATCTTTATGTTCTTGGGCGGGTTACCATTCCTACTCTTTGTCGCTGCCCTAACAAAACGTGACCCTAAGATACTGCTAAAAGATGCCCAAGTTCGCGGCTTCAGCTATCTATTTTTGATATCGAGCACGGTTGTCGCACTATGGCTATTTTGGGAAGATGGCTACGCGTTAGATGATGCGTTTCGTGTCTCGATGTTTAATATCGTTTCTGTGGTGACAACAACAGGTTTTGGCTTGGAAGACTTCACCGCTTGGGGCCCTTTACCCTCGGTTATCTTTGCTTTTATGCTGATGGTTGGTGCATGTTCTGGCTCTACGTCTGGTGGCATCAAAATATTCCGCTTTCAAATTGCTGTCACTCTGCTCAATAAACAGATGATGAAACTTATTCATCCATCTGGTGTTTTCGTTCAGCGCTACAACAACCGCCCCGTCAATGACGATATCGTCCGTTCCGTTGTCGCCTTTGTGTTGATGTTTTTTGTCACCATTATCGTCATCGCTGCAGGTTTGAGTGCGATGGGACTGGATCCAGTGACCAGTATTACAGGCTCCATAACAGCAGTGGCCAACGTGGGGCCGGGGATGGGTGATATCATAGGTCCAACCGGTAACTTTGCCCCTCTTCCTGATGCCGCTAAGTGGTTACTCAGTTTTGGTATGTTGATGGGACGTTTGGAAATTCTTACTTTGCTCGTTCTCTTCTTCCCTGCATTTTGGCGCCGCTAGACCGGCGCTACATACCAATACACTGCAAAAAAATGACAAGCGGCGCCAGCGAGCACAAACAGGTGCCAAATCGCATGATTATAAGGGATCCGTTTGTTGGCATAGAACACAACGCCTAGAGTATAAATCGCTCCGCCCAGTGTCAATAACATCAAGCCGGGAGGAGCTAAATGCTTAGCTAACTGATAGATAACAATGACCGATAACCACCCCATCACTAGATAAGTAATCAACGAAGCGCGCTTAAAACGATACACAAAGAACAGCTTCATAACGATACCAATCAGTGCCAGAGCCCAAATCACGACCATGAGTCCTATCGCTAAAGGTGTCCTGAGACTTACCAACATAAACGGCGTGTAGCTGCCGGCAATCAGTAAAAAAATGGCGCAATGATCGAAGGTTTTTAACCAGCGTTTGCTGTTAGGGTTGCCAATTGAGTGATACAAGGTTGAAGCAAGAAACAAGGTGATCATGCTAGCGCCATACAGACTCATACTGGTAATGGTCAGTATATCGGCGTGCGCATCCAGTGCTTTTTGTAGTAGCAGCACCAAGCCAACAATGGACAGCAGTACCCCAATACCATGAGAGATACTGTTGGCCCACTCTTCACGTGTGCTATAACTAGAAGTGATTGCTGAGGACATTAAGGCATACTCTAAACAGATAGTGATTAAAGAGTATGCCACACTCAGCTAACATGTGTTAGCTGAAATTAGGTCGTTTGCTCTAGGTAAGCTAGAACTTGCTGACCCGCTTCTTTACCAGAGAGCGAACATGGAAGCTGCATTTCTCGTTTCAACTGTCCTAATCCAATAAGACTGGAGAGCATGCCTTTTACCCCCTCTTTGTTTCTATCGATTTCAAACCACAACTTAAGCTCGTCTTCGCTGCGGTAAGCAATGATCTCAAGTTCGCGCCAGCGACCATGGTAAGGCCCTGTCGTTGGAACAAATTCAAATTCTTGAACAAACGGCATCGCAAAGCCCTTTGCTGCTTCACATTCTACCTGACGAATCCGTAGCCCTTGATCTTCTAACGCAGAGAATATGCCATCAAGTAG
>ASHK01001311.1 GCA_000695745.1 Vibrio madracius
CCACCGATTAGTTGGTCATCACCATCACCACCAAACAACTGGTCATTACCGGAACCACCGTCGAGTTGGTCGTTGTCGCCGTAGCCGTAGAGTTTGTCATCCCCTTCGTTACCTTCTAAAACGTCATGGCCAGAGCCTGCATTGAGCGTGTCGTTGCCGTCCCCTCCATACAGCTTGTCATGACCAGATCCTGAAATGAGCGAGTCGTTGTCGCTTCCCCCATACAAGGTATCGTCACCTGCACCGGAACTGATCGTGTCATTTCCTTCATCACCGTAAAGGGTATTATTGCCTGCCGAAGCGACGATCGTATCGCTGCCTAGTCCACCGCGAACCGTGTCATGTCCCCCTCCGGAAGTAAGGGCGTCATTACCTTCGCCCCCATCCAAAGTATCATTACCATCCGCTGAAGTGATGGTGTCGTCACCTGCGTTACCGGAGAGCACATTACTACCTGACTCAGCGCTGATATTGTCATTGCCAACACCACCAGAAACCGTATCGTTGCCAGCGCCCGTTTTGATGAAGTCGTCACCGTCGCCGCCCAAGATGGTGTCGTTTCCTGTGCCGCCCATTAGAATGTCGTCACCGCTACCACCATCAATCAGGTTATTTCCTGACTCACCAAATAGTTGGTCGGTACCATCGCCCCCAAGCAGGGTATCGTCGCCACTTCCCGCGTAAATAAAGTCGTCGCCAGCATCACCTCTTAACGTGTCACTGCCTGCGCCGCCAAGAAGCACGTCTGTTGCTTCCCCGCCGGATAGTTCATCATTACCATCCCCGCCATCTAGGGTATCTTCGCCTGCGCCTCCTGATAGAACATCTGCGCCACCACCACCGGAGAGACTGTCGTTACCAAGCCCACCAACAGCGTGGTCACTTCCAGAACCGCCGAATAACGTATCGTTGCCTTCACCAAGGTCGATAGTATTGTTACCCGCTTCGCCATAAACCGTGTCATCCCCAGTACCAGCAGTGACAGTGTCCGCACCGTCTCCCGCGAATAGGGTATCGTTGCCGCCGCCGCCAGTCATGGTGTCGTTGTCGGCTCCTCCGTAAAGTGTGTCGGCAGCGTCGCTACCAATCAGCGTATCGTCACCCGTGCCACCGTAGATATTGTGTGAGCCAGTCGCTGCCGCTGTGAGGGTATCGTTGCCTGCTTCACCTAATAATGTGTCTTGTCCATCATCGGTCATGACATCATCGCCTGCGCCACCAGCGAGGAAATCATAGCCATCACCACCGACTAACTCATCGTTACCGTCGCCACCAAAAATAGCGTCGTTTCCGTCTTGGCCGTAGAGCTTGTCATCACCGTCACCACCATCAATGTGGTCATCGCCTAAGCCTGCGTGCACAACATCATCGCCTCGGTCGGCATAAATAGCGTCATTACCTTCGCCAGCATCAACGGCATCAGCCCCAGTACCGCCGTAAACGGCATCATCTCCTGTACCTGTGCTAATGGTGTTGCTACCCGCTTCGCCAAACACGGTATCATTGCCTTCACCAGTGATGACGTTATCAGTGCCTGAGCCTGCAAACACAGTGTCATCGCCTTTTCCAGAAAACAGTTGATCGTCGTCCGCGCCACCAGCGAGAAGATCATTCTCGTCAGAGCCTGTGAGTACATCATTGCCGGAACCACCAAAGAGTTCGCTAGCATTGCTGCCCGCAGTTAAGGTGTCATTGCCTGCCTCACCAAATAGTTTGTTGG
>ASHK01001312.1 GCA_000695745.1 Vibrio madracius
GCCAATAACACGACATTTAATTTATATGCTGACAAGTTAAATGAATACAGACTTAATGGGAAAGGTGAATAACATGGCTTTTGATAATGCAAGTGCGTCAAATCAACAGGCACAAACGCATACAGAAGCGTCTGTGAATGTGTTAGGTATTGATATTGTTCCTGAAGATCAAAAAACAAAATCACCGACAGAGTTGTTCTTTGTATGGTGTGCGGCCAATATTGGTATTTTAGGTGTGGTGTATGGCGCGATTATCGTGTCATTTGGCCTATCATTTTTCCAATCAGTATTAGCCGCCATTGTGGGTGTTGCGTCGTTCTCCTTAGTGGGCATAACCAGTATTGCTGGTAAAATTGGTAGCACCACGACACTGACACTCTCACGTGCAGGCTTCGGTAAAAAAGGCAACATTGCGCCAACATCATTTTGTTGGATAAACCTAATGGGGTGGGAAGCGGTTAATATCATCACAGGTACGTTGACATTATCTGCTCTGTTTGTCGCATTAGGTTTTGAGGAATCAACTTACATTACCGCGCTATCGCTAGTGTTGTTTGGTGGATTGGCGGTACTGGTTAGTATGCTAGGCCAAAACACGGTATTGAAGATGCAAGAGTGGATCACACGCACTTTTGGTGTCATGACCTTGGTTGTTGTGGGGTACTTGCTAGCGACGGCGGATTGGGAGGCCATCATGGCGCTACCACAAGGGGATTGGTTAACAGGATTCTTACCGGCAGTGTCTATTATTGCGGCGGGTACGGGGATTAGCTGGGCTATTGCTGGTGCTGACTACAGCCGCGATCAATCAAGACAATCAAGCAACCGTGGTATTTTCACTGCGGTTGTTGGTGGCGCGGCTTTACCTCTATTGCTACTGATTATTTCGGGTATTTTACTGACAGCACAGATCCCAGATCTCGCTTCCCATGAAAACCCGATTGCCGCGATTGGTGCGTTACTTCCGTCTTGGATGGCAATCCCTTATCTATTGGCAGCGGTAGCGGGCATTGTCACTATTGCAGTGATCAGTCTCTACTCTGCGAGCTTAAACCTACTGACTATCGGTGTGAAATTAAAACAGCGCACGGCGATTGCTATTGATGCCATCTTAGTGCTAGGCGTTGCTATCTATGTGTTATTTATTTCTGGTGATTTCTTAGGACCATTTATCTCATTCTTGGTGTTTTGTGGCGTATTCCTCGCTGCGTGGGCAGCCATCTTTATTAATGATTATTACGTGCATCGTGCACATTGTGGCTATCGTTATGAGGAACTGTATGGGGAAACGGGCGTTAACAAAGTGACCTTAGGCTGCTGGTTAGCAGGCGCTATCTCTGGTTTACTTGTCACCAACACTGGCTTTATCGATGGTCCTTTTGCTGTGGGTATTTTTGCTGACTCGAGCTTAGGTCTGTTGGTCTCTTTCGTGGTTAGCTTGATTGCGCATCGACTATTGTCTAAATAAAGAGAACGCATATTGTGAATCTAAATACCTTGAATCAAATGTTACCAGTGGCGGTTATTGGTGCCGCATTTGGCGATATCATCTTGACGATGAAAAAATTGCCTACCAGCGGTGGTGATGAAGTGGCTCGTGAGCAATCTAAACAGATTGGTGGCTGCGCTTTTAATGTCGCGCGTAGCCTTGCTCGCTTAGACATTGGAATTGTCAATGGCATTCCTGTTGGTAGCGGTCCTTGGGCTGAGATGACGCGACAGGCAATGCAGCAAG
>ASHK01001313.1 GCA_000695745.1 Vibrio madracius
CAGCACTGACACACTGCGCGGTAGCTTCTATCTTGACTTGTACGCTCGTGAGCACAAACGTGGCGGTGCGTGGATGGATGAGTGTCGTGTACGACGCATCGATCTTGACGGTGAACTGCAAACACCAGTGGCGTACCTAACGTGTAACTTCAATAAACCCGTCGGCGGCAAACCAGCCATGTTCACTCATGATGAAGTCGTGACTCTGTTCCATGAAACCGGTCATGGTATCCATCATATGTTGACGAAGATTGATACGGGCGCAGTATCAGGTATTAACGGTGTGCCTTGGGATGCTGTTGAGCTACCAAGCCAGTTCCTAGAGAACTGGTGCTGGGAAGAAGACGCTCTGGCGTTTATCTCCGGCCATTATGAGACAGGCGAACCGCTACCTAAAGAGATGCTCGATAAGATGCTAGCGGCGAAAAACTTCCAATCTGCGATGTTTATTTTGCGTCAGCTTGAGTTTGGTTTGTTCGATTTCACGCTGCACACAGAATACGATCCAGACATCGGTGCACGTGTGCTAGAGACCCTGGCAGAAGTGAAGTCGAAAGTAGCCGTACTTCCAAGCCTTGAATGGAACCGTTTCTCGCACAGCTTTGGTCATATCTTTGCGGGTGGTTATAGTGCGGGTTACTACAGCTACTTGTGGGCCGAAGTATTGTCTTCCGATGCCTATTCACGCTTTGAAGAAGAAGGCATCTTCAATAAAGAAACCGGACAAAGCTTCTTGAACAACATTCTTGAAATGGGTGGCAGTGAAGAACCGATGGAGCTATTTAAGCGCTTCCGTGGCCGTGAGCCAGAGATCGATGCACTATTGCGTCATTCTGGTATCAGCGCGTAAGACAGAATAGAAA
>ASHK01001314.1 GCA_000695745.1 Vibrio madracius
CTACATAGCCCATATAAAGCATTGGAGGGTGAATGATCAAACCAGGGTCTTGCAGTAGCGGGTTAAGATCTCGCCCGTTTACAGGGAAGAAAGGCAAGGTCCTTAAAAATGGGTTGGAAGTAACAATAATAAACAGTAAGAAACCTACTGTAATCATGCCCATCACAGCTAATACGCGTGCCACGGATTCCTGTGGCATCCCACGACTAAAGCTGGCAACCGCTACCGTCCACGCTGCTTGAATAAGAACCCAAAGCAATAGCGAGCCTTCGTGAGCTCCCCATACGGCGGTTAAACGATAATACCATGGTAATTGTGTATTCGAGTTACTTGCCACGTATTGCAAAGTAAAGTCGTTAGTGTAAAACGCCCACTCTAAAATAACGAAAGACAATAGTAACATGATGAACATCCCCCAAGACAAAGGTCTGGCAGTGTTCATAAGTAATGTATTGTTTTTCGATGCGCCTATCAGCGGCAAAATACTGAGTAGCACTGATAAACTCAGAGAGAGTATCAGTGCAAAGTGACCAATTTCAGCAATCATTGACCGCTTCCTTGTTTCTGTTCTTGAGAATATTGCAACGGTTCATGCGTCTTCTTCATAGCTTCTGCTATTTCAGGAGGCATGTACTCTTCATCGTGCTTAGCCAATACTTCGAACGCTTCTATTTTAGTTGGTTCCACAAGTACGCCTTGAGCAACGATACCTTGTCCCTCACGGAACAAATCTGGAAGAATACCATCATAAACACTGTCACCTTAGGACCGACATCAGCCAGATCGAAGCTAACTCGCAGCGATTCTGTATCACGGTTCACTGATCCCGCTACCACCATACCACCAATACGCAGGCGTTGGCCGATTTCGGGTTTAGAGCCGTCTTTCTTACCGTTTACCAACTCCGTTGGTGTATAGAACAGATCCATGTTTTGGTTAAGTGCATAAATGATCAAGCCTACAGTCGCACCGATACCAATGAAAATGGCTAGAAATAATGCCGAGCCTTTTCTTACGCCTTGGGTTTCATAGAGTTGKTCTCCATATTTTTCGCAGCTTCGATACGCGCTTGCCTATCGACTTTAGCTTGAACGTCTTTAAGTAGTTTTTTTCCTCGTGACACACTTGTCACAAGAAGAATAATCATAGATAAGAAGGTGATACCAAATGCGCTCCAAACGTAGGAGGCATAGCCTCCCATAGCAAAAAAGTCACCTAAAGATTCAAAATGCATAGTATTTAACCTCTTTGCTTCACTTGTTCTGCCAGCTTGACCACCCACGGACGGTGCCCTTCTTTGCTGATAATTTCGTTGCGCAGACGAATCATCGTCACCGCACCAAAGAAGAATGCAAATCCAAAAATATTCAGTAGCAATGGCCACAGCATGTCGTTAGAAATGGATGGTTTGGCAAACTTAGTGATGGTTGCTCCTTGGTGAAGCGTGTTCCACCACTCTACCGAAAAGTGAATGATCGGTAAGTTGATCACACCGACAATCGCTAAGATACCCGCCGCTTTCGCCGCCGTTTTCTGATCGTCAAACGCGTGGTAAAGCGCGATAACGCCCAGATATAGGAATAAAAGAATTAATTCCGAAGTCAGACGAGCATCCCATACCCACCATGCACCCCACATTGGCTTGC
>ASHK01001315.1 GCA_000695745.1 Vibrio madracius
ATTTGGTGGCCAACCTTTACGGTTTCATCAAAAGTAGGCTTAATCTTTGTTGCTTGAGTATGATTCGCAACCATCTGGTTCGCTAGCGTGATTTCAGAGCGTTTATCATCGAGAGTTTTCGCTTCAGCTTCTAAATTACGTTTTGCTTGAAGTCTTTTTTCCACAGTAATTGCAAAGTCGTAGGCTTGTTGAGCTTGGTTTTTCTCATTTTCAAGTACTTTCAACTGCTGTTTAAAGTGCTCCACGTTTGGTGTTAAGTCTTCTAAAGACTGATGTAGTTGCTGCACCGACTCAAGTGACGCGACATCCAATGCCCCTTTAATCTGGTTATCGAACTCTTCTTTTGCTTTGCGAATTCCAGCTGCTTTATCAAACAGAGTGCGCTCAATGGCGGTATAAACTTGAGTTTGAAAAAGTTGTCCAAAGATCGCTTCACGTTCTTTGGAACTGGCGGTAAGTAATTCCCTAAATTTACCTTGGGGAATAACCATCACCTGGCGAAACTGTTTTACATCTAGCCCCAATAGATCTTGTATCGCGATACCAACTTGCTTAGGTTTGTTAGCAATCAGGGTGTTATCGACCAATTTTACCAACGTAGCGCTATGACTGCGTTTGGTTGTGCCATCGCCTCTCTGCTTGGGAACTTCTTGGTCTGGGCTACGAGTGACTTCATAGGTTTCACCCGCTAATTCAAATTCAAACACCAAGGTTGTCAGAGTATGACTTTCAGCATAGTCGCAGCGCATTTGATCACCGGTACGCTCACTGCCGGTGGTTTCACCATAAAGCGCGTAACATATCGCATCCAAAATGGAGCTTTTTCCTGAGCCAGTAGGACCATTGATCAAAAATAGAGGACAGTCTCCAAGCAGGGAGAAATCTATAACTTCTTTCCCTGAGAAAGGACCAAACGCTTGCAAAGTCAGTTTTAAAGGCTTCACGGTTCCTTACTCCTCAGACGTTTTTTTAAGTGACGTGACAATGTCAGAAAGCATCGTTTTTGATTTTCTGTCATATCGTCACCTTGAACTTCTAGGAAAAAATCATGAAACATATCCACCTCTGAACGCCTAAACGCGCTTGTGACATCTCTCTATCGACACCAATTAACATCCCTGGCTTTTCAAGATGTAGCACATTAGGATACACCTCTCTTAGCTTCGCCATCGGATCAAGAATGGCGTGTTTATCCATTAACCGCACCAGCAAGTAGTCGTCTGCGTTAGCATCTGTTTGGGCTTGCTCAATCAAGTGTTGCAGTTCACCTTCCAGTACCCGCATATCATGAGGCGCAGTCAAGGCAAGAGTCTGTATTTGAATACTCTGATTGTCACCAGACATATCGACTAAGGTGACACTTTTATTATGGTGTTGCTCAGAAAAGGAATATTTCATTATCGAACCTGAATAACGAATGGTCTCCAAGCCACGCTTTTGTGCTTGGTGTAAGTGTCCCAATGCAACATAATCGAACGCTTTAAAATGTTCATAGCTCACCCTGTCAGCTCCTCCTATTGACAAGGTTCTTTCAGATTCGCACGTTTCAGCACCATCAATAAAACAATGACTGAGCAGCACATTCTGCACATCACTACGCATTACGTTATAAATTTGCGATGCAAGAAAAGCATGAGCGTCATCATGGTTACTTACTTGGATATCGTAATGGTGCCTTACCTGTTCAGGATCGCTATACGGCATACCATAGAAGTGGACGACTTTGCCGTTATCTGACGTTATCTCTATAGGCGTGCTCAATTGATCGAGTGAACTGACAATA
>ASHK01001316.1 GCA_000695745.1 Vibrio madracius
GCGCGCCACAATACAAATTAGATTGATACCATGAAGTAGCGCCGATTTCATACTTCACCCTTTAGTTTTACTAAAATCTATTGTCAATTTATATCGATTGTTAATCAGGTGTAAACCGTTCATTGTTGCTGAAAATAAAAAATGTGAGAGTTGAATGTGAAAATCGTCGTATTAGGAAGTGGAGTCATTGGACTAACCAGTGCATGGTATCTGTCTCAAGCTGGCTTTGAGGTGACAGTCATCGACCGTCAATCCAGAGCGGCGGAAGAGACAAGCTTCGCCAATGCGGGACAGATTTCCTACGGCTACTCCTCTCCATGGGCAGCGCCAGGGATTCCAACAAAAGCCCTCAAATGGCTTTTTGAGCAGCACGCACCGTTAAAAATAAAGCCTAGCTTAAGCCCTGAATTGATTCACTGGGCGAGCCAAATGTTGTTGAATTGCCAATTAGGTCATTACAAGACTAATAAAGCTCGCATGTTGACCATTGCGAATCGCAGTAAAGATTGTTTAGCTCACCTTAACAAGCACTATCAACTGCAATACCAAGGACGTAGACAARGCACACTGCAAATCTTTCGACATCACAACCAACTAAGGTCTGTCGAAAAAGATATGGCGCTACTAAGAGAAAGTGGCACTCAGTTTCAACTGCTCGACCGTCAGCAATGCTTACAACAAGAGCCAGGGTTAGAAAACATGAGAGGTTCACTGGTTGGCGGCCTATATTTGCCTGACGATGAAACAGGTGACTGCTATTTATTTTGCCAACAATTGCAGGCTTTGGCGGAACAAGCAGGTGTCAAATTCCTCTTTAATACCGACATCGATGCACTAGAGGTGGAGAAACAGCACATTAAAAGCGTTAGCACATCACAAGGTGCAATAACAGGTGATCAATTCGTCGTCGCATTAGGGAGCTACTCCAAATCTTTGCTAGCACCTCTTGGCATTGAGCTACCGATTTATCCGGTGAAAGGCTATTCATTAACCTTCCGGTGGTTGATCAGCAGCACGCCCCTACCTCTACCATTATGGATGAAACCTACAAGGTCGCCGTTACCCGATTTGATGAGCGGATCCGCGTCGCAGGCACAGCTGAGCTTGCAGGTTTTGATCCGCAGCTTCCAGACAAGAGGCTCGCAACATTAAACCATGTTGTCAGTAACCTGTTTCCCAAAGGCACCGACCTGACTCAAGCTGAATATTGGACTGGATTTAGACCGATGACACCAGATGGCACACCGATTATTGGAAAAACATCTATCCACAATCTTTATACGAACACAGGACACGGAACGTTAGGGTGGACAATGGCATGTGGTTCGGCGGACATTTTAACCGAGTTGATAGCGTCTGACGGTAGTATCGAACTGGCTGACTTAAGCCTAGCAAGATATGACTAACATATTGATAATTTGATATTTTGACATAAAATCAACAACAAAATGTTGTTGTTAAGAATGAATTTATTAATTGGAATAGAAAGTTAGCGTTGATGTAGACTCCTGCGACATTTTTCACGCTCCCTCGATCGTTGCTTCACTGGATTACGCCTTTCGGCACCACAAGCTATCGCTATTTCGGTTTATGTACAGCATTAAATTCAATACTATCTTCACGTTGGTCGTGGCGACCACATTACTTTACGGATGCGATTCAAACTCCGACTCAGACCACCTAGACACATTACATCACTCTGTTAACGGTGTGGCCTCCTCTGGGGGTGGTCTGAAAGGTTATGTCTCGTTAAATCAGGGCCAAGAAAATCGCACATTTACCCCTGCTCGCGCTAGTCTATTCACAACCAATGAAAATGGAACGTTTACCATCGGGTGCGCCAACGACCTTGAATACCCTGTTATGTTACAAATCGAGGGCATTCACGGAATAGAGGCCGTTTCTGAGTACTCACTGTTACTGGACAATAAAACCGACAGGATCAACTTGTCGCCACTCACTCGGATTATTATTGGACGCGTGGCTGGCATTGATGCCGCTCAGGTGTATGACAACTTCT
>ASHK01001317.1 GCA_000695745.1 Vibrio madracius
AAAGAGCACAAAGCAAGCATGAACTACGCCGAACGTCTTGAGCATATTCTCACTCCAACCGACTCTCTCACAAGCCAAGGTGATGATTTATTAATCGGCGGTTGCAAAGCTAGTGATCTAATTCAGCAATATGGCAGCCCGCTATTCGTACTAAGTGAAGATACTCTCCGTGGTAACCTGCGTCGTGTTAAAGCAGCATTTGGGAATTACTGGCCGAAACCCATCAACGTTATGTTTGCAATCAAGTCGAATACTAACTTCGCGGTACGTGCTATTTGTAATGAAGAAGGTGTTGGCGGTGATTGCTTTGGTCCGGGTGAAGTAGAAGCGACTCATATTGCTGGAGCTGACCCAAAAACGATCGCTCTCAACGGCACCGTGAAGCCCGAACTTGCGATTCGCAAAGCGATTGAGTACGGCTACGCCATTCACCTCGACTCTTATGAAGAAATCGAAATCGTTGAACGTATCGCTCGTGAAGTAAACCCTCAGGCAAAGTAAGAATCGCGGTTCGTCTCAAGGTTCTACCGGAAGGCTTCTTCGACGACTTCACACCAGATGCCTACCCATTCCCTGACTTCAAAGGTGCAATGAAGTGGATCAAGTTTGGTTTGTTGCGTGAAGAAGCGAAGAAAATCGTTAACCGCGTAAAAGAGATCGATATATTTGAATTCTACGGCTTCCACACTCACCTTGGTCGTTTCTCTAAAGATCCAGCAGGCTGGGATGCGTTGTATCGCCAATACGCTAAAGATGTGATTGAAATTTCTCGTGCTTGTAATGTTCAACCATTCCAAGTCGATCTTGGCGGCGGTTGGCCACGTGAACGTGAGCCTGAGTGTCGTAGCAAAGAGCGCATGATGAATGCCAATACTATTGAAGACTACGCAAAAGTGGTTTGCGCGGGCATGTTGGACGAATTCAACCGTGTTGGTTTTGACATTCCTCAGTTGTGGTTAGAGCCAGGTCGCTATATTGCAGGTAACATAGGTACACTTCTCACGTCAGTGTATGTGGTTAAAGACGACCAAGAAATGGACTACACCTACACTATGGTGGATGCCTCTACTTACCTAGCGACTTTGGTGGAATCTCAGGAGTCTAAAAACCCTGTCCTTCCCGCGAATAAAATGACACAGCCAGTGGTAGCAAAAACCACCGAAATTGCGGGGCCAATCTGCATTCCTTCAATCTGGGAAAGTGGCGCAACGATGCCTGAACTGCAACCAAATGATGTGTTGGCAATAATGGATGTAGGTCACTATGCTGAGTCTCAGGCCAGCCAATTCAACTCGTTGCCGCGCCCTGCTACCGTCTTGGTCAAAGATGGTGAATCTGAACTCATCAAGCGCGCTGAAACGGTAGCAGATGTGTTTGCGACTCAGATACTTCCAGAGCGTTTTATCAAAGCAAAAGCGGAAATCGAAAAATCCAGAACAGCGGTGAAGAAGCCTGTACGTAAAGCTGCGGCCAAGAAACCGACAACCAAAAAGACGGTAAAAAAGCCAGCGACTAAAAAACCAGCCGCTCGCAAAGTGTCTCGTCGTAGCGCCGACAAGATATAGAGTCAAATAGAACCCCAAAGCTCCTCGCCATTAGTAGGAGCTTTTTATTGGCTTACGTTTATTTGGGGTGGATGTACCTAAAGGTTAGATTAATCCTTGGGTCAACGTGGCGCGCGGTTTTTGGGACGGTATGAAGCCAATAGCGCTGAGTATCACCAGCCATCACTAACAGACTTCCGCTCGGTAGTTCGACTATTATCTTCTGTTTAGTTTCTCGATGTTTAAGTGCAAATCTACGAGTACCACCGAAACTTAGCGAAGCGATTACCGGAGCAGGTCCAAGTTCTGGTTCGTTATCACTATGCCAACCGTTAGAGTCTTGTCCGGTTCGATAAAGATTAGCTAAAACCGAATTAAACGGTGCTTCAGAAACCAACTCACATCGCCGTCTTAAGTCTTCGAGATGCGGTGTCCAAGGTAGCGGATCCAACGTTAAATTG
>ASHK01001318.1 GCA_000695745.1 Vibrio madracius
TCTCTTTAAAGGCGATGTATTATTGGTCATCAACAATTCGAATCTCAATAGCAAAAATGCCGTGTTTGGGGATCATCTCTTTATACTCATGGAAGCTGTAGAGCATTTCGACGCCCTCTTCTATGGTATCGCAGAGTTTAGAAAGCACCTGCATACCTTCATTCATCAGCAACGCTTTTGGATCCGGATACTGGCGGACCGCCACCACCTCTACGGTGAGTGCATTGGGTTTAATCACCTCTAGACCGACAAATGGCGGACCAGAGATCACTTGAAACGCGATTCTATCTCCCGGCATCAGTTTGTCGTATTGAATCACTTCATAACTGTTGTTGGTACGAATCTCTACTTTCTTGGTACCTGAACGAATTGCATCTAAGGGTGCTTGATAGATCTCTAATGGGTATTCAGTCATTGGTTGCTCATTCTCTATGTTGGCCTGATAACGTTAAGATAGAACTGGTTGTTCTCAAGCGCCATCCCACCTTATCAATACATTTGCCAGAGACAGTCTAAACCAAGCTTAAATCATAAACATTTATGATTTAAATCAAACACTAATCATCAGTTCTGTCTAGCAGCCACATAGTTTTCAAAAACGATTCAGCGTAACCTAGATTGGTTAATTTGACATGATTTACACCGAATACATTCCGTGATTCGTCCCTTATGTTTTCGATTCAAGACAAAGGAGTAGTTATGCGCTTTAAAACTGGTTTCATCAGACTGTTAGCCTGTAGTCTGTGCTTTATTCCAGTCGTTAGTCAGGCTTCAGATACCGATGTATTTGCAGACCAATCAGGCACCATTAATATAGCCGGTGGCACCGCCCATATTCCCGTGATGAAACTGGCGTCACGAGCCATTATGAAATCCAACCCTGATATTCGTATCACCATTGCCGGAGGCGGTTCTGGTGTCGGAGCACAACAAGTTGCTAAGGGGTTAGTTGATATCGGTAATACCGGCCGCGCGTTGAACCCAGTGAAGCAGAGCAAGGTTTGGTCACCTTTCCTTTTGCAATAGATGGTGTGGCTATCATCGTCAATCCAGCAAACCCTGTTGATGACCTCACTCAACAGCAAGTTATCGACATTTATTCTGGAAAGATCACCAACTGGAAAACGTTAGGTGGTGAAGATCGTTCAATTAATATGTTCACTCGCGATGAAGCCAGTGGGACACGAGCGTATTCTCTAAAAAGATGCTTCACAGCACGCCTATCGTCACCAATGCTAACGTCATCCCATCCAATGGCGCTATGAAGACAGCTGTTGCTCGCGATCCTGGAGCTATCGGTTACAGCAGTGTGGGTTATATTGATGACACCGTAAAAGCCCAGCGCTTGATGGTGTTCAACCGACCAATGAAGCTTGTGCATCTGGCGAATACAAAATCGTTCGCAAACTGTATATGAATACCAAAGGCGCACCTCAAGGTTTAGTGAGTGGGTTTGTCGATTTTATTTATAGTCCTCAAGGTGCAGAGTACATTAGCGCATCGGGTTATATTCCACTAAGCAAGCCATAACCATGCGCCAATTGGTTACGCCAGAACGAGTACTACTTGCCTTAGTGTTGATCGTGCTCGTTTTAATGTCATTGTTGTTTGGCTTTTTGATTTGGTTTGCACTGCCTGTTGTCACCGATCCAA
>ASHK01001319.1 GCA_000695745.1 Vibrio madracius
TCGGATGTTTGTATACAACTGCTCCTGTTACCTCTGCGATGGCTTTCCACTCTACTTTAGGTTCAGCCCGACCAAATCCCACCGCCACTGGCGCTGACATTTTCGGCTCAAGGCGGATAATGTCGACCACTTTTGAACGGTCTCCCGCCGGTTTCGTCGGTACATCTGGCCTTAGGTTTATCGCAGCAATCAGCGCAACGACTCCAACGGCAAAAGCAGGAAAAAATAACATTTTTTTGTTTTTAGACTTCATAAGGTTACGTTCTGTTTAGTCGTTAGAGGGGTCACGTAATAACGCGCGCGACAATAAGGAAATATTGTGTTCGAGTAGCTTATCTAAGAAGGTTTCATTGAGCTCAATACCGTGCAATTGCAACATGGCTGGCGGTGCAACAAATGGGAAAACCATGAGTGATATGAAGGAGACTTTACACAATTTGGGATCAATATCTTCTCGCATGTAACCCGCTTGTTGAAGCTTACCAAAGATCAAATCGTGTTCTGGACGTGCGAGATCCATGAATACTTTTTCAAACAAACGTCGTTGAGTTGCAGAAGGCGGCATATGCATCACCTGAGCAACCAGACGAGGAAACTGAGGTACTTTGTTCATCTCCTGATAGTAGATACGCATAAACTCAAAAAAGTTACGATGATCACCTTGAGAGAACACTTCATCCATTTTGTTTTTCATTGGTGTCACCGTCTCTCGTACCATGGTCTCAAAGAGTCCTTCTTTATTGCCAAAGTAATAACGGATCATCGCGATATTGACCCCTGCACGTTGAGCAATTAGGCGGGTTGAAACTTTGTCGTAAGGCATAACGACAAATAAGTCACGGGCATGTTCAAGCAACTTTTTACGAGCATCAGTTTGTTTTCTCGGACGACCAACTTTTCTTTTTTGTTCCAAAACGGGCTGCATAATTTAAACTCTTTATTAATCACCGATTAATTATAGATTTGTTCACTCTCGTACGCGCATAACATTAATTCATCAATATTTAATCATTTGATTAATTATTGATGAGACATCGTAATTTCTTATCTCACTGATCCGATATCCAAGAAAAATCAGATTAACCCTTGACGCATGAGCTTGAGTACGGTACTAATCTTGTAACTTAATATTGTGGAATGCATAACAGTGTCATTACGTTTTCTCTACTCCTGAACCTCCTCCTTATCGTGAAAACATCGCGCGGGTAGGTTGTGGACG
>ASHK01001320.1 GCA_000695745.1 Vibrio madracius
AGTAAATTCAGTCGTTCGTCTTATCAACGTTATTGAACGGATTGGCGAAGCAAAGAGTCCTATCTCAGCTTCTGATATTATCTTCGAGTCAGGGATTCCCAAGCCTACTTGCCACCGACTGTTGCAGCAACTCGATGACGCAAACTATATCCAGTCTGATGAACGCGGTCATTTCTATCCGGATTCACAAATGCTGTCTATTGCGTTGGATGTAAGATGGACCAATCAGCATAAACTGCAACGACAAGCGATTCTGCACGGCCTTTCTCGTAAGCTAGAGGAAACCTGTGGTTTGGCCTTGGCGAATGATGACCCTAGCCCGCATATGGTCTACTACGACCGAATTCAAACCAATTGGCCGCTGCAAATTGTCATTCCGGTTGGTTTCCCACTCCAGTTTGGGCATCCGCCAGCGGCAAGCTTTATTTAAGTACGTTGACACCTCCTCAATTACGTCGAGTATTGAGTAAAATTGAACTGAGCCAATGTGCGAAAAACACCATTATCGACAAGCAGAGCTTAAAAAAGGAGCTAAGCGTTATTCAACGCAGAGGATACAGCGTGATGATGAAGAGTTCATTGATGGTATGGTGGCGATAGCACTTCCCCTTTATGACCAATTTGGCAACTTTATGGCGGCCTTATTTTGCCATTGTCCAAAGAGCCGTAAAACCGTTGCCGACCTCGAAAATTACCTCCCGATTCTTCGTGTCGCCCAACAGAGTTTAGAAGCCGTATATCAGGAAATGAAAGAGTTGGCGGAAAGTAAATAGCAAGGTGTGACTCATCTTTACCTAATCATACAGTCACATAGCTAAAGCTTCCTTAAACTGGGGACATAGTAATTACCAAACTTAGCTGTTTTTCACTAAGTTCGTTAGCTGCTCACGTTCGCTATCTCGCCATTTCAAGGAACTCATCAGATTATGAAAAAGCTCTGCTTTTTAGCTGCGTTACTCATCACTGGTCATGCACAGGCACAATGGGACAACCCTGTCGACCGTTATGCCAACGAATATAAAAATCATACCTCTGCTAAATGCCCGATTCCAAAAGACAATATTCAGCATTTTGTGTACTTTGCACGTGATCGAGAAGCCATACACAATCACCCATTGCTAAACAACACTCGCTTTTCGGGTGCGCAAATCATGTACTCATGGGCAATGTTAGAACCAGAGAAAGATCAGTACGACTTTTCTATGATTCAAGCCGATTATGACTATCTAAAAGCACATGGCAAAAAGCTCTTTATCCAGCTTCAGGACGCGACGTTTGATCCGCGCTACAAAGGTGTACCTAGCTACCTATTGTCTGATGAATACGATGGTGGTGCGGTATACCAATACACAGACGACGGTGAGCCAGAG
>ASHK01001321.1 GCA_000695745.1 Vibrio madracius
AGGTAATCAACAAATAACTTGCCCTCTAAGTGGTCAAGCTCATGCTGCACACAAATCGCCAATAGGTCATCTGCATCAAACGTAAACTCTTCACCATCGCGGTTCAGCGCTTTGACACTCACTTCAGCGGCGCGTGGCACCAGTGCGCGCGCACCAGGAACCGACAGGCAGCCTTCTTCAATACCATCTTCACCGCGCTTTTCGGTAATTTCAGGGTTGATCAGTACCATTGGTTGGTCGCGAGTATCTGAAATATCAATTACAACAATTCGCTGATGAAAGTCAACTTGCGTTGCTGCAAGGCCAATTCCTTCTTCGTCATACATGGTTTCAATCATGTCATCGACGACTTTTTGGATTTCCGGCGTTACGGCTTCAACGGGCTTAGCTACCGTTCTTAGGCGATCATCCGGGAAAGTTAATACTTGTAATACAGACATATACACTCAAAATGTTGAACTGTGCCGAATAGGCATGGACTTCGTTGGTTCAATTCTAGACATTTTCGCACCTAAATGACAGCATCCCTTGAAACAAAGCGAAGGATTGCGGTGTATGAAGCAGGTAACATGTCTGTTATTGACTCTTTTATCTCTTGTCCCTGTCACGTTTTGGGCTACTCAATCTTACGCTAACGTCAGTGATGTTCTCAAACCAGATGCTCCGCGACATTATGTTGTTAAGTCCGGTGATACACTCTGGGCGCTGTCAGGAAGGTATTTGTCCTCTCCTTGGCGTTGGCCTGAACTTTGGCAGCATAATTCTCATATCACCAACCCTCACAAAATTTACCCAGGAGACACACTGTTATTGATCTGGGTGGCGGGACAACCGCAATTAATGAACAAAAGAGTAAAGCATCTTTCTCCCGTGATGACGGTTACGAGAAAACAACCATCGAATACGGTTAATCCTCGTTTTCTCTCTCATTATCGAGATCAAGAGAGATTGA
>ASHK01001322.1 GCA_000695745.1 Vibrio madracius
AAAGCTCTACCTCTCCCAACCAGCAATGAGCCGCACCCTTTCTCGGTTAAGAGCGCTTTTCGACGATCCTTTGTTTTACCGCGAATCCAATGGCCTGCAACCCACCACCAAAACCCTTGAACTGGAGCCTGAACTCGATCGAATCCTGCTGTCCATTGATGCTTTAGTCAATGGACTAAACTTCTCGCCAGTCGATGTGAACGAGCATTTAGAATTTCTGTTCCACCGTTAATGAGCCGCTTTCTCACCGCTCCTTTAGCCAAGGCAATTAAAGACGTCGCCCCTAGCGCATCCCTTGAAGAATACCCCTCGTCTCTCGACCCCACTCAGCTCTTAAAAGACGGACAAGTGGATTTCTCAATTCACGTTGAAGAAGTGATACAAAGTGAGGAGTACCACTGTGAGAAGATTGGAAGCACTTACCCCGTTATCTATGGTTCGAATAGCCACCCATTACTGGATAAACAGACTATAAGCATCAAGGATTGCTTAGAGTATCAATTTGTCGACTATCTCTAGATGTGCGCTCTGCTCAGCATTATCTCAACCCGATTGATATAGAGCTTGCCAATCAAGGGCTATCAAGAACCATCGCTTTAAAATCAGGACAGCTCGCCACATTAATAGAATCACTTGAAGACACCGATAGATTAATGATTTCGAGCCACGCATTGGCCCAAACGTTTGAGAAAAGCTCCGACCTCAAGATCATCAAGGCGTTTGATGACAAGCCCTATTTAGTCAGTATCTATTTGATTGAACATCGCCGCACCTTGAGCAGTCCCGCTCATCAGTGGTTTAAAACATTGATGCTGGAAACGCTGGCAGAAAAGATATCGGTATCAGGCAGTTAATCAAGATATACGCTTCATGCATATCTGAAATAAAAAGGTATCATTGGTAATAATACCTGTCTCTACGTAGTCTTAACCTCATTCAAGAACGCGATTAAATGCAAGGTTAAGTTAATCGTCACTTTGGTTAATTACTACCCTCGGAGAGAGTTATGATACTCAAGAAAACGTTACTCGCCACTTCTGTCATCAGCTTAAGCTTTGTACTCAGCGCCTGTGGAACCACCACTGCGAATAATGACAGCAATGAGTTCATCAAAGTAACTGAGCACAACTACGCATTTGCAGAAACAGCACGCAACTATCGTAATTGGGCAGCGCTCGGCGCTAACCAACACATCACTCATATGCGAAACCTACCACCACGCGGTAAAGCCGCCCCTACCGTGCAAATGAATGATGACACGCTTTACTCTGTAGCCATTGTTGAAGCGCGAAATGGCTTTGTCACATTCGATATCCCACAAAGCGATGTCTATATGGCCGTTCAAGTAGTCAATGAGGGCGGCCATGGTGAACATTACGTCGTGGGTGAAGGCTCTTACACAACCAAAGTAGAAACAGACTATGCCTTTCTGATTTACCGCACTGGTACCGAGAAAGGCCTTGATGCAGCCAGAGCTGCTCAGGACAGAATTACGACTGACCAGCTGAAGTTTGGTACTTATCAAGTCAAAAACTACGACTACAACGAAGTAGAGGCATGGACTTCCAAGCTAACCGCTGAA
>ASHK01001323.1 GCA_000695745.1 Vibrio madracius
CTACAGCACCAGACAGCGCAAAAATAAACGCGAAACACACTGGCGTCAGACGTCCAATTACCGCAAAACCTGCGACAAAATCCTCGCCATACTGAGCGATAGCAGTGGTGACAATCGCATTACCAATAGGTGTCGCGGTATTAGTAATAATGGCAGGAATCGCGATCGCTAACATCACTCTGGCATCGCTAATAACATTCGAATACGTAGGTTTGGCTAGTAATTTGTGAACACGTACTAACGGCGCAAACGAGAAATAGAACACCGCAAATCGTGCGACCACCGAAGCGGCGGCGGCCCCTTCCACATTCCAGTTAAAACCGAAAATGAAGATAGGATCTAGGATAGCGTTAACAACCCCACCCGCAAGCGTTGCCCACATCGAGCGTTTTGCATCACCCGCAGCTCGCAAGCCAGCACCACTCGCCATACCTAAAGCAATCAAAGGCGTGCTCGGCAGCAAAATCCAAAGATAGGCTTCTGCTCTCTCGTGTGCTCTCCCTTCTGCACCGATCGCTGTCAGCAGCTCTGGGATGTAGGCACACATTATCGCCGTTACAATCGCACTAATGACAAAGGCAATAACAAGAACACTCGAGCCTATCTGCCTTGCGTAATCTACATTTTTAGCACCAATAGCTTTGGACATTAGTGCGCCCATGGCAATAGACGTACCGATAGATACTGAAGTAGCGAAAAAGGTTAACGTGCCGGCAAAACCCACGGCTGCCGCCAGTTCTGCTTGACCTAACATACTGATGAACAGCATATCGAGCAAATCGACTATGAATATCGCCATGATGCCCACAGTAGAGGTTCCTGACATTACCAGGATGTGCCTCATGGTTGATCCCTCAACGAATTTAGCCGATTGGTCCGCCATACCAGTCCTTTTTATTTATACGCAACAAACAATAAAGGGCGCCGAAGCGCCCATAGGGGAATACTAGTTAGTTTATACCGGATGTTTGAAGCACGCTTCAATATTTTTACCGATAGCTCGAAGTACATCGCGTCGAGTAATTGTGCCCACCAATCTGCCATTCTCTATCACTGGATAGACTTTTGGCTTACCGACTTTCATCATATCTGCGAGCTCAATGATGGACGTTTCAGGCGTCACCGACAGTACCTCCTGATGCATACAATCACCTACAGTATGCGTATCTTGGCAGTGATAGCTCACCTTAACTAGCTTATCGAGCAAGTCTTGCTCTGAAATAAAGCCAATCACTTGTTCTTGCTCATTAATCACTGGACCACCAAGGTGGTTAGATTGCATGACTTTGTCAAGCGCAGCACTCAATGACATCCCTTCAGTAAAAGTCACTGTTCTTTGAGTCATGTAGTC
The DNA here is from genome assembly GCA_000695745.1 of Vibrio madracius. Taxonomy (GTDB): domain Bacteria; phylum Pseudomonadota; class Gammaproteobacteria; order Enterobacterales; family Vibrionaceae; genus Vibrio; species Vibrio madracius. Next base: position 1,352 of record ASHK01001323.1, read on the forward strand.
TTTAACTTTTAACGATTCCATGGCGATCTCCTTTAGCCCCAATACCTTAATTCCGTTAAGTGTATTGTTGTCCAATTTTTCAATATTGCTAAATGGGATTCTACAATTATTTCAATAGACATTACCTATCAATCCTAGAGGTAACGCGCAAATTGTTTATCCCGTTTAAATTAAGCGTAAGACGGAATTTCTTGTTTTGCTATCTTATTGTTAAGAATTTTGTAA
>ASHK01001324.1 GCA_000695745.1 Vibrio madracius
GATATTAATTTGTTAACCGGATAAAGATAACTAAAAGCCACTACTTTTCATAGCGCTTTTGTGGGCTTTTTGCGTCTAAATCCGCCAGATAATCTAACTTTTCGCCAATTTTGGTTTCGAGACCACGATTTGTGGGCTGATAATAGCGCGTTCCTTCCATTTCCGGCGGCAAATAGCGCTCACCAGCAGCATAAGCGCCCGGCTCGTCATGAGCGTAACGATACCCTGCTCCGTATCCCATATCTTTCATTAATGACGTTGGCGCATTTCTAAGGTGATGCGGCACTTCATACTCTGGTAGATTATGGGCGTCAGTGAGTGCCTGCTTCCAGGCGGTATACACCGCGTTACTTTTTGGTGCGCATGCCAAATACACAATGGCTTGAGCAATAGCTCTCTCGCCCTCAGCTGGCCCAACACGCGTAAAACAGTCCCACGCGGACAGCGCAACTTGCATCGCTCTAGGATCAGCATTACCTACATCCTCTGACGCAATCGCTAGTAAGCGACGTGCAATATATAAAGGATCGCAACCTGCCGCTATCATCCGAGCCGACCAATAGAGCGCAGCATCTGGATTTGAGCCACGAATCGATTTGTGCACAGCGGAGATCAGGTCATACCAAATATCGCCCTTATTATCGAAGCGATTGACTTTCTCACCTGCAACTTCCGCCAATAGTGCGAGAGTAATATCTTTCTCACCCTGAGCATTATCTTCAGCCATATCGTAAAGAAGCTCTAGGTAGTTTAGCGACATACGAGCATCACCATTCACTAGCTCAGCTAATCGCTCTAGCACATTGTCATGGAATGTCGCCGCAATACTGCCTAAGCCTCGTTTTTCGTCGTCTCTGGCCTGCTCCAAAACCGATAAAATATCGGCTTTATCCAAAGAGGTCAGTTTGTACACTCTTGCTCGAGACAGCAATGCATTATTCAGTTCAAATGACGGGTTTTCGGTCGTCGCCCCAATAAAGGTTACTGTGCCATCTTCAATATGCGGTAAAAATGCATCTTGTTGGCTTTTGTTGAAACGATGAACCTCGTCCACAAACAGGATCGTTCGTTTACCGGCTAGTTTATTCTCACGAGCTCGCTCGATAGCGGCGCGAATGTCTTTGACCCTGACGTCACCGCTGAGACTCGCTCCACTTCTGCATCAGCGTAATTTGCCGCGACTTCAGCAAGTGTTGTTTTCCCTGTACCTGGAGGCCCCCAGAGGATCATAGAGTGTAATTGACCCGCTTCAAGCGCACGTCGAAGCGGTTTCCCCACACCAAGAATATGCTGTTGACCAATATATTGCTCAACATTTTCTGGGCGCATTCTAGCAGCAAGGGGACGAAAATCTTCGTCCCCTGAAAAGTCAAAACTGAAATTAACTCACGCAATCTCCTAGTTCCTTTCGGTCGTBCHCTKCGACRYCAGTACGCTACGTACTCTGAGC
>ASHK01001325.1 GCA_000695745.1 Vibrio madracius
TGTGAAGCTTATCACAACCAGAGCTAGTTATAGTTTTGAAATTAATCACTTCTTAGCGTTTAACTGAGATCTTGTGGCTCGATATCCATTGACCAACGAACTTTCTTCGCTAGTGGTAATTGCGCGATAACAGGCTTGGCACTGGTGATGATTTTTTGCATCAATGGTCGCGTGGGCACTTGAAGCATCAATTGCCATCTCGCTTTCCCTGCACGCTTAGCAATAGGGGCGGGCGTCGGTCCTAGCACCATAGAATAATGGTCAAACAAAGGATGCGCTTCAAGTGAGTACCTGACTTGGCGTAAGAACGCTTCAACATCATTGCTATTGTTAGCCTCTGCGCGAATCAAGGTTAGAAAGCTAAACGGCGGCAGCATCGCCATTTTTCGCTCTTCTATGACGGTTTCCGCAAAATGGCGATAATCTTTATGCAGTAACGATTGCAGCAAAGGATGATCGGGGTGGTGTGTTTGCAGCAACACTTCTCCAGGTTTACTTGCGCGTCCAGCGCGTCCGGCCACCTGAATAAATAACTGTGCCAGTCTTTCTGATGCTCGGAAATCACTGCTGTATAACGAGCCATCCACATCGAGTAGTGCCACCAAAGTTACGTTCGGAAAGTGGTGACCTTTGGCGAGCATTTGCGTGCCAATCAGTATTTGGTATTCATTCTTTTTAATCGCCTCAAGCGCACTTTCAAGGCTGCCTTTACGGCGAGTGCTATCTCTATCAATCCTGATGGTCTTGAAGTCAGGAAATAAACTCTCAAGCTGTGCTTCCAACTGTTCAGTCCCGACACCAACGGTCACCAGTTGATTGGAGCCACAGCTTTCGCACTGGTGAATCGTGGGGCGCTGGGAGCCACAATGATGACAGCGAATCTCGTTACTGGATTGATGGTAAGTGTAGTAGGCGTCGCAGCGTCGACACTCTGCGGTCCACCCGCACTCGTGACACATGAGTGCCGGACTGAAGCCGCGACGGTTGAGAAACAGCATCACCTGATTACCCAGCTCTAAGTGGCGACGTATCTCTGCAATAAGTGGCGCAGATAACCCAGCCTCTAAATATTGTCCTTTGACATCGATGACCTTATTTGTGGTCGGAACGGCGAGACCAGCTCGCTGGCTCAAGATCAAATGATGGTATTTACCACTTAAAGCGTTCTGC
>ASHK01001326.1 GCA_000695745.1 Vibrio madracius
CGTAAGTCTTGGTGTTTTGAATCACTTGAAGACTTCGAACCAGAGGTGTGGGCTGAGGTTAAATCAGAAGCGAATGTTCAAGCACGTCGCGGTGTCAAAAAGACTGACAGCAGATTTTGGGGCTTCGATAATGACCCTAAAGTTCTGAAAACGGCTAAAGAAAATGCAAAACGCGCGGGTGTGGAAGAGTTAATTACTTTCGAGCTTGGCGATGCAAGCCAGGTCACTAAGCCAGCAGACTTTGGTCATGGTGTTGTGGTGTGTAACCCTCCATATGGCGAACGTCTAGGTACTGAGCCTGGACTGATTGCGCTGTACACGGAGTTCGGTAACCAACTGAAAACCGAGTTTGGTGGCTGCCAAGCATCTATTTTCTCTAGCTCAGACGATTTACTAAGTTGTCTTCGTATGCGAGCAGAGAAGCAATTCAAACTAAATAATGGTGCGTTACAGTGTCACCAAAAGAATTATTCAATCTCTCAACGTTCTGAAGATGAGCTGGTGGGTAATAAAGACGCGCAGGTCGTTGCTCCAGACTTCTCTAACCGTCTTAAAAAGAACATTGGAAAGATAGGAAAGTGGGCCAAGAAAGAAGGCCTAGATTGCTATCGTATCTATGATGCAGATCTCCCAGATTACAATGTTGCTGTTGATGTATATCAGGACTATTTGGTTATTCAAGAGTATGCGGCGCCGAAAAGCATTCCTGAAGAAACAGCAAAGCGCCGTTTAACGGATGTGATTCGTGCCAGTATAAAAGTCACCGGCGTTGATACGAATAACGTCGTGCTAAAAGTACGTGAAAAGAAAAAAGGGACGTCGCAATATAATAAGTTGGCGACAAAGTCATCGAAACTTCATGTCAACGAGTATGGTGTACAACTTATCGTTAACCTATACGATTATTTAGATACCGGCCTGTTCCTTGACCACAAGATCACTCGTCGTAAGCTGGGTGCAATGGCAGGCAATAAAGATTTCTTAAACCTTTTTGCTTATACAGGCTCTGCTACCGTTCACGCTGCATTGGGAGGCGCTAAGTCAACCACAACGGTGGATATGTCCAATACTTATTTAGAGTGGGCAAAAGAGAACATGAAGCTTAATGGTCAAGTTGGCCGTCAGCATCAGTACATTCAGGCAGATTGCTTACAGTGGTTGGAGAAAGCGACGAGTAGTTACGATCTCATTTTTATCGATCCTCCAACGTTCTCAAACTCAAAGCGAATGGAACAGTCTTTTGATGTTCAGCGTGACCATGTCACGTTAATGAGTAACTTAAAACGATTGTTGCGCGAGCATGGCACGATTGTATTCTCAAACAATAAGCGTCATTTCAAGATGGATATGAAAGCGTTAGAAGAGCTGGGCTTGAAAGCAGAGAATATTTCGGAGAAAACACTACCACTCGATTTCGCTCGCAATAAGCATATTCATAACTGCTGGCTTATCACTCACCAGAAGTAAAAGGATTATGGAAAAGGAACTTATTCTATACAGTACTGAAGGATGCCATCTCTGTGAGATGGCATTGGAACTCATCTCTATCATTGGATTAACTGAGCAGTTACAAGTTGTTGATATTGCTTTTCGATGATGCGCTTTTTAGTCGTTACGGCGTCACAATACCGGTCATCAAAAGTGAAGAATACTGAAAATTAACATTGGCCTTTTGATCTCTCTCAACTGAAACAATGGTTAACAGCTAATGGCATTACTTACCATTCATAATGGACAACTAGCATTTGGTGACCATCCATTGCTAGACAAATCCGATTTCGCACTTCAAGAAAATGAACGTGTATGTTTGGTTGGCCGCAATGGTGCGGGCAAATCAACGTTAATGAAAGTACTAGCAGGTGAAATCGTCATGGACGATGGCAAACTGCAGATTACACAAGATGTCGTCGTATCACGACTCGAACAAGACCCACCTCGTGACCAGGCTGGAACGGTTGCGGATTATGTTGCTGAGGGGCTAGCCGAAGTTGGCGAATTGCTAAAAACCTACCATGCGCAACTGGATTTAGTCGCACAAGATCCCTCTGAGCGAAATATCAACCGTTTAGCACAAACGCAAGAGAGCTTAGAAGTGCAGGTGCATGGCGCTTTGAGGATCGTATTAAAAATATCCTTGGGGCGTTAAAACTGGATGGCAATACACTACTTACTGATTTGTCTGGTGGATGGCAGCGCAAAGCCGCGTTAGCTCGTGCACTGGTTTGTGATCCTGACGTTTTGTTGCTTGATGAGCCTACCAACCACCTAGATGTTACAACGATTGAGTGGTTAGAAACCTTCTTAAAGGATTTCCGTGGTTCTATTATATTTATCTCTCACGACCGAGCATTTATACGTTCGATGGCAACTCGAATTGTTGATCTTGACCGCGGCCAACTGGTGTCTTATCCCGGGAACTACGAGACCTATCTAGTCGAGAAAGAGGAGGCTCTGCGTGTAGAAGAAATGCAGAATGCTGAATTCGACAAGAAATTGGCGCAAGAAGAAGTTTGGATTCGTCAGGGAATTAAAGCGAGAAGAACGCGTAATGAAGGTCGAGTTCGTGCATTAAAGAAACTACGCGAAGAGCGTAAAGACCGTCGAGAAGTACAAGGTAAAGTAAACCTTAAACTGGATGACAGTGCACGCAGCGGAAAAATTGTTTTTGAAGCGAACGATCTTAATTATGACATTGAAGGCAAAACGATTGTTAAGAACTTTTCCTTCAACATTCAACGTGGCGACAGAATTGCTCTGATTGGACCTAATGGCTGTGGTAAGAGTACCTTGATTAAGCTACTTCTTGATGAACTACAACCGACATCTGGAAAACTAAAATGTGGCACTAAGCTAGAAGTTGCCTATTTTGACCAATATCGAGAAGCGCTAGACCCAGAAAAGACGGTGATTGATAACTTGGCTGACGGTAAACAAGAAGTGATGGTCGGTGGTCGTGAACGACATGCACTGAGTTATCTTCAAGATTTCTTGTTCGCGCCTAAACGAGCGAGAACACCGGTGAAAGCGTTATCTGGCGGCGAGAAAAACCGTTTGTTGCTCGCGCGTATCTTTCTGAAATCGAATAATCTGTTAGTGCTCGATGAACCAACCAACGACTTGGACATTGAAACGTTAGAATTGCTCGAAGAATTGTTAGCGAATTACCAAGGCACATTACTATTAGTGAGCCATGACCGTCAATTTGTTGATAATACTGTGACTACGAGCTGGATTTTTGAGGGCGAAGGGGTTATAGAAGAGTTTGTTGGTGGTTATCATGATGCCCAGCAACAGCGAATGCAGGTCATTGAAGCCAGAAAAGCTTACGAACCTGCAAAAGAGACCAAAAAGCAAGCAGTTGAACCTGAAAAGAAAGCAACTACTGTGAACTCTAAACCTAAAAAAGCTGTCGTATAAGCTGCAAAGGGAGTTAGAGGCACT
>ASHK01001327.1 GCA_000695745.1 Vibrio madracius
CGCCTTCGATAATTTGCGGAATATACTTTCCGTAAATCTGATAAACACCGATTGGCACGGCAAAAGGCAATAGCTTTCCGGCAATATCTGCCACCGATATAGCCCCACGGTTCAAAGAATTTCTCACGCCTCCAGCATTGTGTATGGCGAAATCTACTTGATGCCCAAGCGAACGCATGGTGTGCAAAAATGACATAGCGACGAGCGGAGCGATCTCACTCCCTCCATGCTCATCGGGTAACCTTACGTGACGCAGTGTGCGATTCAAAGTCGTCACTTTCTGATCTTGTAATGCTTTTACCCTAGGCCGATATTTCTCATTCATTATCTGTTTGATTGATGGGTGCTTACGACACACTTGTACATTAGGGTGTGATTGTACTTTGTCTCGAATCGCCTCATAAGGAATCGATGTAACGTCATCATCAACGTCCATAAACACACGGCGCCCTACCAATAGTTCGTTTTTCCCAATAAATTGGGTGACATTACCCTCGGAGCTGAATTCAATATCACAATGCCCCATCATCATTGCGTGGTATCCGGCTTGTACAACATAAGTGCCATTCACACAGACTCCGTAGTGGTCTTTGCTCGCTAATCCTAATGCAGAAAAGTCACCCTGTAACACATGACTATGACCGCCGATAATGAGCCCGACCCCTTCTAACTGACTGGCGAGTTCTAGGTCTGCATCGTATCCCATGTGACTCAGGATGATTATTTTATTGATGCCGCTACGTTTAATAGCTCGAATGGTCGCACGCGCTACTTGCAAAGATGACTCAAAGCTGGTGTCGCAATCTGGGTTCGCGATGTCTGCCATTTTGTCGATAGACAAACCAAAGATAGCCACACTCTCGCTATCTATCGTTTTTTCTATCCACTGTGCTGTTTTTTCTTTCTCATCATAATGATAGACATTTGGGTGGCCGTTTAATGGATATTCTTTGTTCCCTTCTTGGGATAGGTTCCAGTTGCCTGCCAACAACGGGAAGTCTATTTCTCGCACAAACTTACCAACAGGTTCATTGCCCATGTCTAACTCATGATTACCAAGTGCCATTGCATCGGGATTCAATTCATTGAGTAGTTCAGCGTTGGCTTCACCTTTAAAAAGCGAAAAATACAATGTCCCTTGAAAACAATCCCCAGCATGCAGTAAAAGAAAGCCGTCACTACTCGTTTGAGTGCGAAGTTGTTCGACTCGGCTTGCGATACGAGCAAATCCCCCAGCACTTACGAATGGTTGATAATCGATATTGTTATGAGAGATATTGAGTTGAAGTGACGTAGGTTCAAAATATGAATGTGTATCGTTAATGTGGGCGATAGTTAGTTTGAGAGGTTTATTGTTTTTCTTCATAGCGTTTCTCTGTTATCTCCTCTCTGATGTTAGACCGCTTTATGTGACATTCCAATGAAGATCATGAAATATCTGGGACATTATACAGGTCTGTGTTTGATATACATCACATAAATTCTCTAAGGATATTTGAAATTAATATGAGCTTGATTACAGCTCAAAAGTGAAATCCCTCGTATAATTAGTTGAGATAGTTAGTATTTTCTTTTCTCGATACTAACTAGAACCTTAGGAGAATTGGATGAAGTTAGAACGCATTGATATATCCGGTTTTCGCGGCATTAAGCGACTCTCCCTCTCGCTCAATGACTTAACCACGTTAATTGGTGAAAATACTTGGGGTAAGTCTTCATTACTCGATGCTCTTTGTGTCGTGTTACCGCAGATGGTGAACTGTATCAGTTTGAAATGAAAGACTTTCACGTCGATTACGCTGCCTCACACCCCCAAACACGACATTTACAAATCATTCTCTCCTTTGCCGCTACTGAAAGAAACGAAACTCACTCGGGTCGATATCGCAAACTCAAACCCATATGGCAACAAGACAGCAATGGAATCGAACGTTTTTACTATCGAATCAGTGCGACATTGGAAGGTTATGAGGTGACTCAGCACTATGCTTTTCTCGATTTAGAAGGTACACCGTTGCCTCTGCATCATTCTGAAAAATTGGCTCAGGAACTCATGACATTACATCCTGTCATTAGGCTTCGAGATGCCCGAAAATTCCATCATCATGAACATCTAATTAACGGTAATAACTCTAGATCAGAAAAGCGTATTAATAATACTGTGCGACGCTTAATGGCGATACCAGGCATGTTAACAAAGGAGAAATGAAGAGCAGTCTTAACGCAATGAAAGTACTGGTCGAACACTACTTTTCGTTCAAAAGCCACGCTCGCACATTGGCTAAAAGCGGCAGTCGAGACGGTGTCTTTTACACACGTCCTTCTCACGAGCAAAATCTATCTCAAGTCATTGATGAAACTAAAAACCATCAAACCAGACTCCTGTTACTAGGATTACTTAACGCCTATTTACAAGCCAAAGGTCCACATGAGCTTAGGCGCTGTGCACGCCCGATATTAATTATTGAAGACCCAGAGGGGCGACTTCATCCGACTCACCTATCGCGAGCTTGGAGCTTGTTGCAAATGCTTCCAATGCAGAAGATCCTCACCACCAATAGTAGCGACTTGCTCGGTGCCGTGCCCTTAGAGTCCATACGTAGATTGGTAAGGCAATCTGATAAAACCGTCACCACCAGCATATCTCCCAATAATCTTACTAAAGATGACCTAAGGCGAGTTGGGTTTCATATCCGTTTTCATCGCTCTCGAGCCTGTTCGCTCGTTGTTGGTTATTGGTGGAAGGCGAAACCGAAGTATGGTTGTTTAATGAACTCGCTAACCTTTCTGGGTATAACCTTGCAGCAGAGGGGGTCCAAATTATTGAATTTGCTCAATCAGGTTTAAGATCGCTGATAAAAGTCGCTCAAGCATTTGGTATCGACTGGCACGTCGTCACAGATGGAGATGCCGCAGGGAAAAAATACGCGACCACGGTTTTGCATCAATTAAAAGGTGACCATCCTCGCCACCATTTGTCCGAGTTACCCGATAGAGATATCGAACATTATCTTTACGCCCACGGCTTTGAAGACTTTTTTAGGGA
>ASHK01001328.1 GCA_000695745.1 Vibrio madracius
AGCATCAAAAATTGCAGCTCTACCACGCGTAAGAGAGGCATTACTACGTCGTCAAAGAGCATTTAATGTTGAACCAGGCTTGGTGGCGGATGGCCGTGATATGGGAACGGTCGTTTCACAGAAGCACCTGTAAAAATCTTTCTAGACGCCAGTGCAGAAGAAAGAGCGCAAAGGCGTTTTAAGCAGTTGCAACTAAAGGGTTTAGATGTTAGATTTGACGACCTTTTGAGCGAGATCGAAGAACGAGACTATCGAGATCGTAACCGAGCGGTTGCGCCTCTTCGTCCTGCTGATGACGCTCTAGTGTTAGATTCAACCTCGCTAAACATCGAGCAAGTGTTGGAAAAAGCGCTACAATATATCGAATCTAAACTCACCAAGTAGCCTACAATAGGCACTGCTTTTAGTGGAAATAGCTTGGTGGGCTTTGAACCGTTGGTCGCAAGGATGATGACCGACGAAATTATCAACCCCATGCGGTAGGATGCCCATGGACGTTTACTTATTGAAGATTAAATAATGACTGAATCTTTTGCTCAACTCTTTGAAGAGTTCTAAACGAAACAGAATTCCAACAAGGCAGCATCGTTAAAGGTACTGTAGTAGCTATCGAGAACGGTTTCGTTCTTGTTGACGCTGGTCTTAAGTCTGAGTCTGCTATCCCTGCTGAACAGTTCAAGAACGCTGCTGGCGAACTTGAAGTTGAAGTTGGTGCTGAAGTAGACGTAGCTCTAGACGCTGTTGAAGACGGTTTCGGTGAAACTCAACTTTCTCGTGAGAAAGCGAAGCGTCACGAAGCTTGGATCGTTCTTGAGAAAGCTTACGAAGAAGCTGAAACTGTTGTTGGTATCATCAACGGTAAAGTTAAAGGCGGTTTCACTGTTGAACTAAACGGTATCCGTGCTTTCCTTCCTGGTTCTCTTGTTGACGTACGTCCAATCCGTGACACTGCTCACCTAGAAAACAAAGAGCTAGAGTTCAAAGTTATCAAGCTAGACCAGAAGCGTAACAACGTTGTTGTTTCTCGTCGTGCTGTTATCGAATCTGAAAACAGCGTTGAGCGTGACGAACTTCTTGAGACTCTACAAGAAGGTACTGAAGTTAAAGGTATCGTTAAGAACCTTACTGACTACGGTGCATTCGTTGACCTTGGCGGTGTTGACGGTCTTCTACACATCACTGATATGGCGTGGAAGCGTGTTAAGCACCCATCTGAGATCGTTAACGTTGGTGACGAGATCCTAGTTAAAGTTCTTAAGTTCGACCGTGAGCGTACTCGCGTATCACTAGGTCTTAAGCAACTAGGCGAAGATCCATGGGTAGCAATCGCTAAGCGTTACCCAGAAGGTCACAAGCTAACTGGTCGTGTTACTAACCTAACTGACTACGGCTGCTTCGTTGAAATCGAAGAAGGCGTTGAAGGTCTAGTACACGTTTCAGAAATGGATTGGACTAACAAGAACATCCACCCATCTAAAGTTGTTAATGTTGGCGACGAAGTTGAGGTTATGGTTCTTGATATCGACGAAGAACGTCGTCGTATCTCTCTAGGTCTGAAACAGTGTAAAGCTAACCCATGGCAGTCATTCGCTGAAATGCAAGCTAAGGGCGACAAAGTTACTGGTAAGATCAAGTCTATCACTGACTTTGGTATCTTCATCGGTCTAGAAGGCGGCATCGACGGTCTAGTTCACCTATCTGACATTTCTTGGAATGTTGCTGGTGAAGAAGCAGTTCGTGAGTACAAGAAAGGTGACGAGATCTCTGCAGTTGTTCTAGCAGTAGACGCTGAGCGTGAGCGTATCTCTCTAG
>ASHK01001329.1 GCA_000695745.1 Vibrio madracius
CGTTTTGTCATTTAATTATTGTTATGCGTCTTCGCGGACGTCAAATTCAACGTGCCATTTTTGGCCATTATCCGAAGCGATGGCTTCCAGATACAGAGTGCCTAGCTCGGTAACGCGCGATGACAGTGTTACAGGAACTACTTCACCAACGCTGCGACCTTCTGATACTGGCAACGTCACTTGAATTTCTGGCAGTTCTTCCAGCTCATCTGGTTGCCAAAAATCAAGGTGGACACCGGCTTCATCGTCACGGCGAGTGGTTGAACCAAAGAATTGGAAGTGAACAGGCTGGCCAATGACAAGGCCAAATTCTTGACTTGGGACTTGAACACTACTGCCTTCTTCCATGCCAAATGGTGCAACACAAAGTGCTTCCATTGGAGGAGCCATACCCGGAATCGCAGGCATCGCACTCTCGATGCCGATGTAATAACTCGAGGCAATACCACCGCGAATTCGAACACCTTGACCGCGGCGAACGCTACCGTAGTAGGCCGCGCCGCTTGCTACGGCAAGATCTAAGTCCAAACCAGAAAGCATTTTAGCTTTCTCTGAACCTGCGGTCTCTAACCAAGCATTGATAGTGTTCAAGAGGCGATCAGACAGCAACTTCGATTTCAGAACACCACCATTGAAGAGTAGAGCCGTTGGTTTGACGAACTCTGGTGCACTTTGCATGCCCGGAATGCCTGCAAAGGCGTTATCGGTGGCATTGCTTTGACGACTCAAAAACGCAGCAATGTGACGAGTAATCGCAGCATCTTGGGCGTAAGGTAGACCCATCTGAGTCAATGCACCACGCGCACGTTGAACCGGATGGTCTTGAATGCCAACTTGTGGGAAGAAACCGTCGACAAGTGTTTGTTGCACTTCTTGTTGGGTTAATTCAGTTTTCAGTGTTGCACCAAGTAATTTAGAACCGCGACTTGGAACAACGATTGGCACCGCTTGAAGCTCAGAGTCGTTCAACAAAGCTTCTTTAGCATCGCGGCAAGCATGAGTCATTGCTTGAACTTGCCATGGTTGCAGTTCTTTGCCATCTTGCGCCAGCTTCATCTTTAGGCGATAAGCTAAAGCAAGATCCATGTTGTCACCACCAAGCAAAATATGCTCACCAACGGCAACACGTTCAAGGTTTAGGTTGCCATCTTGTTCTGTCACTGCGACCAACGATAAGTCTGTAGTACCACCACCGACATCGACCACCAGTACCACATCACCTACATTGACCTCATCGCGCCACTTATCGTCGCTGTTATCAATCCAGCTGTACAATGCTGCTTGAGGCTCTTCAAGAAGGGTGAGGTGTGCTAATCCAATATTACGCGCCGCTTCTGCAGTAAGATCGCGCGCCGCTGGATCAAAAGATGCCGGAACGGTAATGGTGACGTCTTGTTCTTCAAGCTTATGCTCAGGATGCATGTGATTCCATGCATCTTTCAGGTGCTCTAGATACAATTCTGTCGCACGAAGAGGAGAGACTTTGCTCACTTCTTCTGGGCTGCCTTGTGGCAGGAAGCTTTCACGACGGTTTACTCCGCCATGACATAGCCAAGATTTAGCACTTGCAACCAGGCGAATCGGCGTTTTTGAACCTAGATTGCGCGCAACCGCACCAACCAGTGCTTTGGGTTCGCTCGTCCATGGAAGAGTACGCGAGCCTTGTCCCATTTCGTGCTCATGAGGTTGGTATAAAAATGAGCCCAGTTGCTTAAAAGACTCAACAGTACCAGGTGCCGTGAGCTGAGGAATAGATACTACCTTTACGCGCGCTGATTCATCTGTGGTGTCAAGAAACGACATAACACAGTGCGTGGTACCTAAGTCGATACCGACACTGTATTGCGCCATTTTTTGAGTCTGTTCGTGTGTTGATTGCTCCATTATAGCTCTACCTCTGCTGGTGCAATGATGGACGCATTGTAATTTTCAGATAACTTAGGCAGCGTCACTTTATCCGCTTTCCACCCTTTGTGAACAAGTGTGCCGGAGAAAGGAGCGTTACCCGTTACATTGCCAGTAAGGCGAATGCTCTGAGGGTCGAAACCTTCTTCAACAGAGACGCGTGTTTCTTCATCTTCGCTGCGAACTGGTGACAGAGTGAAGTACTCAGTGATCACCTTTTTACCGCCAGAATGGACAACACGAGCCGCTGCACCCACTTCTTCATCGGAGAAGGAAG
>ASHK01001330.1 GCA_000695745.1 Vibrio madracius
TTGTTTTTCGATTTTTCTAACAAGGTTTTTATTTTTATAAGTATATGATTATAAGTAATAAAAAACTTTACTGTATTATCTTTTCTGTTCAGTGGTGATTTTGATTCAACGGCTTTGTTTTTATCGCTAAATTTGATGATTTTTAGCTCTTGCGATGCATTAAAGTGTGGCTATAATCGCGCGCATTTATTAATGGTCTGAATGGGAAGAGGCATTCACTCAGCGCTCTTCCTGGAAATAATCCACTTTAATCAACTTGCTCATCACGGACTTATTGTGGTGATGCGAGAGGATCGCGAAACAAATGAAACTAATTAAAACCACTATCGCTGCTGCATTAATGTCTACCATGTTAACTGGCTGTATTGGCCAAATGGCTACAACTAGCTTGGTTATGTATGAAGTCAACCTAAAAGGTGTGGACAACCGTTATGCACGTGCTGGTTTGTACGCGTTAATGTCACCAGTTTATGCTATTACTGCGGGTGCTGACCTATTCGTTATTAACTCTATTGAGTTCTGGACTGGCACGAACCCACTGACTAAGAAGAAAGCGGTAGCGGATACACCTGCAGAAGCTTATATCAAAGTAAACCATAAAGTGGGCAAAAATTTCTCTACTGCGCCTGTTAAGCTGTCTATGCTTGATGACAAGACAACACAAATGGACTTTATCGATGACGCAGGCAATGCACGTACGCTTGTCGGTGTTAGCGGCAATGATTCAGTAGATTTCTATCTAGACGGTGAGTTTATCACTACTGCATCACACGCAGAGCTAGAAGAGTACGCGACAGCGTCTTAATGACTGTCAGAACCTGCTCATCAATATGGGTAGGTTCGCTTTTTCCACGTACACGCCATCTATGGCACTTTTCTTACTCTAGAGACTGGAGTTCCCGACACTTTCCTCCTATTATCCGCTCATATTCCTGCGATCATATAAACCTATCATGTCTTTTTCTGAGTTAACGTTAAGCTCGGCATTAATTGATGCCATACCTGTTGAATTCTCACATGCTACTCATATTCAAACTCTAGCAATTCCTGCCATGACTGCGCAGCAAGATGTTTTGGCACTGGCACAAACTGGTAGCGGTAAGACCTTAGCCTCGGTCTTGGGTTGCTCGAGCAGTTGCTCAGCAATGAGATAAAACAAGCCTTGATTCTAGTA
>ASHK01001331.1 GCA_000695745.1 Vibrio madracius
CGAATGCGGTTAAAGATATCTTCGGTTATGAGTTAACGATCCCAACTCACCAAGGTCGTGGCGCAGAGCAGATTTACATCCCAGTACTAATTAAAAAGCGTGAAAAAGAAAAAGGCTTAGATCGTACTAAGATGGTCGCACTGTCTAACTATTTCTTCGATACAACTCAAGGTCACACTCAAGTTAACTGCTGTTGTTGCTAAAAACGTTTATACAAAAGATGCGTTTGACACTGCGGTTAATGCAGACTTTAAAGGTAACTTTGATCTAGAAAAATTAGAAGAAGCCATCATTGAAGCAGGCCCAGTAAACGTTCCTTACATCGTAAGTACGATTACGTGTAACTCTGCAGGTGGTCAGCCAGTTTCTATCGCTAACTTGAAAGCGGTGTATGAGATTGCTCAGAAGTATGACATTCCAGTTATCATGGACTCAGCACGTTATGCGGAAAACGCCTACTTTATTCAACAACGTGAACCTGGATACCAAGATTGGACGATTGAAGAGATTACTCGCGAATCGTACAAGTATGCTGACGGCCTAGCGATGTCAGCGAAGAAAGACGCGATGGTTCAAATGGGTGGTTTATTGTGCTTCAAAGATGAATCTTTCATGGATGTGTACACTGACTGCCGTACTCTTTGCGTTGTTCAAGAAGGCTTC
Organism: Vibrio madracius; assembly: GCA_000695745.1. GTDB lineage: Bacteria > Pseudomonadota > Gammaproteobacteria > Enterobacterales > Vibrionaceae > Vibrio > Vibrio madracius. The sequence continues at coordinate 664 of ASHK01001331.1, forward strand.
CCAACTTATGGTGGTCTAGAAGGCGGCGCAATGGAACGTCTAGCAGTAGGTCTATATGACGGTATGCGTCAAGACTGGTTAGAGTACCGTATTAACCAAATTCAATACTTAGTTGATGGTCTAGAAGCTATTGGTGTGGTTTGTCAGCAAGCTGGTGGTCACGCAGCGTTTGTTGATGCAGGTAAACTGCTTCCACATATTCCAGCAGACCAGTTCCCAGCACACGCACTAGCTTGTGAGCTATATAAAGTTGCAGGTATTCGTGCGGTAGAAATCGGTTCTCTACTATTGGGTCGCGATCCTGCTACAGGTAAACAGCATCCATGTCCTGCTGAGCTGCTACGTTTAACGATTCCACGTGCAACGTATACTCAAACGCATATGGATTATGTCATTGAAGCATTTGAGAAAGTGAAAGAGAACGCTCACAAAGTTAAAGGATTAGACTTTACTTATGAGCCTGAGGTTCTACGTCACTTCACAGCGCGACTAAAAGAAGTTGAGCCAGCAATAAATCAACCAGAAGCGAAAGTGCTCGAAGAAGCATAATCACTTCAGAGCGCAGTCATTTGGCTGCGCTCTTTTTCTCTAGCAATACAAAAAATAAAAGCAGAGAAATAGGGGAGTCTCCCTAATCCAATAACGTGAATTTTTACGAGAACAGAATGATGAAAAAGAATCCGTCCCTAATAGGTGGTGCCTGTATTATTGCCAGTGTTTGCGTAGGTGCAGGTATGTTAGGCCTACCAAGCGCGGGTGCAGGAGCATGGACAGTCTGGTCGATGTTAGCAATCGCAATTACGATGGTCGTAATGACAATTTCTGGCTGGATGCTATTAGAAGCATTCAAGCACTACGACTTAAAAGTGTCGTTTGATACCGTAACTAAGGATCTACTTGGTGATAAGATAAATCTTATCAATAACATCACCGTTTATTTCGTAGGTGGCATTTTACTATACGCTTACATTACCTCTTCAGGACTTATATTACAGGATGTACTTGGTCTTAATGCCAAAATCGCATCCGTCCTTTTTGTACTAATATTTTCTGCGTTTGTTTGGCACTCAACACGTGCAGTAGACCGTATTTCCGTTGTACTTATTGCATTTATGATCCTGAGCTTTGTCTTTGGTGTGTCAGGCTTAGCCGTTAAAGTTAATATGGCGGTGCTGTTCGATACTATCAGTGAAGAAAATGCGTATGCACCTTATGCGATGGCGATGCTACCGGTTGCGCTTACGTCATTTGGCTACCACCACTCAGTTTCTTCAATGCGTGCCTATTACGGCGAAGAAACAAAAGCAAAATACGCAATCTTAGGCGGTACCGTGATTGCACTTAGCCTGTACTTCCTTTGGTTGTTCAGTATTTTTGGCAACCTTCCAAGATCAGACTTTGGTCCAGTTATAGAGCAGGGCGGTAATGTGGATGCATTACTTAAAGCGCTAGGCTCAGTCATTGAGTCTGACAAAGTAGCGAGCGCGATCAACACCTTCTCGATGGCGGC
>ASHK01001332.1 GCA_000695745.1 Vibrio madracius
GACTATTCCAAAGCTTGTAACCCAAATAAATAAGATAAGCTCCCCCTAGCCATTTTAAGATGGTTAACGCTTCTGAAGTGGCTAACATCACCGCTCCAACGCCAAACATCGTCATCGCAATCACTAAGATAAAGCCAACCACTCCCCCAGAAATCGTTGCTAGTACTTTCCTTTTGCCATAAACCACACCATGGCTTAACGCAAGCATGCCATTGGGTCCCGGAGCTAACGACAAACACACCACACTAAACAGATAAACAAGCCAGACATCAAATGTCATTATTCATGATCTCAGTAAACAACTTATGACGTCAGTATACGAATCGCTAGCCTTAGGCCTAGGTAATATGTAGACTTTATACGGTAATTTTTAGACACTTCATCTACTCGCGGAGCGACTACCATGACCTCATCTGCGCACATCGATGTTCGCTTTCTACTTGTCGTTTTGCCTCAATTTAACATGCTCCCTTTTGGGGGATTTTTAGACAAACTACGGTTTTCTGCCGATGAAGAGGATTATAGTCAGCAACGTTACTGTCAGTGGAACGTCGTCTCTCTCGAAAAGGGTTTGGTTACCTCGAGCAGCGGTGTTTCGATTGAAGCTGAGTTCGCTCTGAAAGAGGCGCAGTTTGAGCGCTATGACTATGTGGTAGTTTTTGGATCACGAGGTGCAGCGCAAAGTATGCAAAGTGCCGCACAATACAAACCATTGTTTAAGAAAGCCGCGGCGAGAGGAGCAACATTAGTCGCTATCGATAATGCCAGTTTCTTGTTTGCTGCCTGTCAACTCTTGAGTGATCACTGCGCTGTTGTTCACTGGCGTCATGAGCAGGAGTTTGCAAGTGAATTTCCAGATATTAAGTTACTCTCTGAACAGCTCTACTGTATTGATAAAAAGAGAATTACCTGCGTAGGTGGCACTGCCGCGATTGAACTGGCCGTAGAACTGATTGCATTGCACAGCGGTCGACAAAGAGCGCTAAAAGGGCTTGCCGACATGTTCGTCGATGAAACTCGGCAAAATCATCATGGCGTAAAGTCCCTATCCATTGGACAAACCACCAGCTCTTACTCGCCGCCTCAACTCAAAAAGAGCGACTGCACTAATGAGACAGTTGCTCTCTCAAAAACAAACCGTTGATGATATTGCAAACCGAATTGGTGTTAGCCGACGTCAATTGGATCGTTTGTTTAAGGAAGCATACGACACTACAGCGAAAGGATATTGGTTAAAAGTTCGACTTGGTCATGCTCATTGGCGCATTAGTAACTCGACTCTGCCTTTAAGCCGTATTGCCGAGGAAATCGCAATTGGTGATGTGAGTTACTTCTGTAAACAATTCAAAAAACACTATGGTTTAAACCCAGCAGAGTTACGCCGTAGTAGTCAGCATTTTTAACCATCGACTGAATTAGTCTAAATGCAATCTGTCGGTTTTGTTTCGCCGATGTGACTAGAACTGACAGGCCCCAAAAATCGGTTCGGCCTTTTTCGTGTTTCAAACCATTTCCAAAATTGACTGTCRTCCCTTSGAAAAGGCGATCTCATTCAGCGCGTCGCGAAGCTAATTTACGTGACTTAGTCGAATAGTTTTAGTCACCTACACGCGGCGGGAGATTCTCACTTTCGTGAGAATGACGACTAAAATTGAGTGTAGCAAAAATGAAGGAGTATAGAGCGTTTCTGTTCATCTCTGAGCTCGCTGTTGTGGCTGGCTCTGTTCTGCCCCTTTCGCGTTTCAAACCACCTACCAAATTTGCGTCATCCCCTTGAAAAAGGCGATCTCAATTCAGCGCGTCGCGAAGCTGATTTACGTG
>ASHK01001333.1 GCA_000695745.1 Vibrio madracius
CCACCAGACAAGTTGTAGTCCAGTGGAAAGTTAACCGTTGTTCCTTTGCCTTGCTTCTTAATAATCAGTCCTGATAGCTTTAATTCTTCGAGGACTTTGACAATGGTGACTCTGGATACATTCAACCCTTCTGCTAGCTTCCTTTCTGAAGGCAGAACGGCACCATTTGCAATGATTCGTTTTCGAATGATGAATTCAAGGCTTTCTTTTAATTGAATATATTTTGGCGCTAGCGAGTTATCGCTGAGATTGTCGTTAATCGCAGTGATTATGTTTGGGCTCGTCATTTTCAAAGATTCAAATAATTAGGACTGCGCAGCAGAATAACAAAAAATGTGGAAACTGTCACACTGGACTACAATAGGACTTTTATTGGACTTAAACTGGTCTTATTCTTAGCGCAAAGAATACATTCTGATGGTGAGACACTATGACATTTCCCTCTACAAATGATAACCAATCAACGCTCAAGCGAATTCAAGGCTGTTTACTCGGACAAGCCTATGGTGATGCGCTCGGCATGCCATCGGAATTATGGCCAAAAAGTCGAGTTGAGAGCTATTTTGGCTGGATTGATGAGTTTCTTGCAGGTCCTGAAGAAAACATCGCCGCGAACGAGTTCGAAAAAGGTCAGTACACCGATGATACCAGTCAAGCTATTGCACTGATTGAAGCGATTATCGAAGCCGATGGCGACATTGACCCGAATATCGTCGCGAAGCACATTATTAAATGGGCGCATGACGTGGATGCGTTTAACAAAAACATTTTGGGTCCAACATCAAAGAAAACACTGAACGATATCGCCAACGGTATTGATGTCGAGTCAATTGAATCAAATGGCGTGACAAACGGCTCTGCGATGCGCGTGTCGCCAATCGGTTGTCTATTGCGCTGTGATGATTTAGAGCAGTTTATTGCTGATGTGCGTTTGTCTTGTATTGCGACGCATAAGTCTGATATCGCGATAGCAGGTGCTACGGCAGTGGCTTGGTGTATTAGTCGTGCTATTGATGGCGTGTCTTGGAACGATATCAAAGATGAACTGTGTGAAATTGTTAATGTTGCACAACAGAAGTACCAGTCCACTTTCAGTCCACTTCTTGGTTTTAGAATCAATTATTCGATGGAGTTAATTGCGGCGATTAAGAAACAGTATGCGATCTGCTCGGACGAAAAGAAGGTTTCTCACGCTTATAAACAAGAAGTGGTCAAAGTGGTGTATGAGCAAGTGGGCGCGGGCATGGACATTATAGAGTCCATTCCAGCCACTATTGCTCTTGTCGATGCGGCTAATACCGATCCTCTATTGTGTGCAGAGCTTGCCGCAAACTTGGGTGGAGATACCGATACCATCGGGGCAATGGCAACCGCTATTTGTGGCGCAATACATGGCATTGA
>ASHK01001334.1 GCA_000695745.1 Vibrio madracius
TCTGTTTGTTGCATCATTGAGAGGGCGCGGCTAAGTTGACCAATAACATGGTTCACTTCACCGACGACAGACGTCGCAACAATGCGGCTGCGGTAGACAGAATGGTCAAGTTCACTCAATGCTCGCTCAGCAAGTTCAAGTGCTTTTTCTGGCGAATTTTGGTTAATGGCAACCTGAGCCAGCAACGCATGAAACTCTCCTTCTTGTTTTTTGGAACGCTCAACGTGGCGTGCTTCCATTTCTTGGTCAGCTTTTGAAATCAATTCACCTACGTCGTTATAGCGATGTTGGCTTTGTGCTAACCATGCTTGCAGCATGCACAGCTTAGGCTGACTATAAAGTTGGTCTTCGGTTAAGAGTGCGATTGCCTCTTCAAGGGTCGAGAGCTCTCCTTGGTTGAACATTTTCCAACCAAACTCGTTTAATATTTTCGCCACTAACTCGCGATTGTTAGCCAGTTGAGCATGACGCAGTGCTTGATGAGGCACCTTTTGTTCTAGCCATGCTTCAGCCGCCGCTAAATGTAACTCATGCTCTTGTTGTGGAATACGAGCTTTGCGCTCGTGAGATAAAAATTCAGCAAACAGATTATGGAATCTAAACCAGTTGTTTTCCCCTTCAAGAGGGTAGATAAACAGTCCGAAGCGGTTTAAGGATTCGATCATGCTCAGTGCATCGTCTCGCTTGGTCAGTGCAATCACCAAGCTGTCATTGAAATGGTCGAGTACAGAGCACTGCATCAAGAACTTGCGTGTGTCTTTATCAAGAAGATCAAACACTTCCTCAACGAGGTAATCCACAAGTGTGCATGATTGAACTGAGAGATGGTTTCAACTGACTGCGCAAGCGTGCGTTTTTGGTGCTGTGCTTGGAGCGCAAACAGCTGCAGCGCAGAAGGCCAACCCTCAACATAAGTACGTAAGGAATCGGCGGTTTCATTATCAATATCACTGGCGAGACGCTGGCTAAAGAATCGTGTGGTTTCTTCGGTGTCGAAAGCCAGTAACTCATTACCGATCTCGATCATAAGGTCACGTACCCTAAGGTTGGCAGTACCTAAAGGTGGGTTACCACGACTGGTGACGACCAGAGTGACATTGTCTGGCATGTGCTTGAGGAAAAAGCGCATTGCTTCATGAATGTCTTCGTCAGTGATCAAGTGATAATCATCGAGGACGATATAGCACTCGTTGTGA
>ASHK01001335.1 GCA_000695745.1 Vibrio madracius
GGTTCACGCTCAACCTTGTATCAACTATCTCGATGAGACTCCAGAATCTCTAATCGAGCGAGTCCGATTAGCGGGTATTTCTGGTATGGGCGGCGCAGGATTTCCGACTGCCAAGAAAATTCAGTCTGGCTTACAACGCACTGAGATTCTTATCCTCAATGCCGCGGAGTGTGAGCCCTACATCACCGCAGATGACCGTCTGATGCAAGATAAGGCACAGGAAGTCATTGAAGGCATCAAGATCCTCAACCATATTCTCAAGCCAAAATTGACCATCATTGGTATTGAAGACAACAAACCGGATGCGATCAAAGCACTGGAGCTGGCTGCGAAAGATGAAGACATCGTCATTCGTGTCATTCCTACCAAATATCCGTCGGGCGGTGAAAAGCAGCTCATCAGAATACTTACAAACTTAGAAGTCCCTGTTGGCGGCATTCCTGCTGATATCGGTTTGATGGTACAAAACGTGGGTTCTGCTTACGCGATAAAACGTGCAGTATGCGATGGTGAGCCTCTGATAGAGCGCGTTGTGACCTTGACCGGGAACACATTTAAACAACCTTGTAATGTTTGGGCCTTGATTGGCACACCTGTGCAATCTTTATTAGACCAATTTGGTTATAAGGCCGACAAAAAATCCCCACGTCTGATCATGGGCGGCCCTATGATGGGCTTTACTTTGCCGCACGCAAATGTGCCAATCACCAAAACTTCCAACTGCATCTTGGCGCCAACTTATCGTGAGATTGATCCTCGTTCGTACGAAATGTCGTGCATTCGTTGCAGTCAATGTGCAGAAGCTTGCCCAGCTTCGTTGTTGCCTCAACAACTGCAATGGTACGCAAAATCTCAAGAATACGATAAATGCGAAGAACTCAATCTTAAGGACTGCATAGAATGTGGCGCTTGTGCGTTCGTGTGCCCAAGTGAGATTCCACTGGTCCATTATTATCGTCAAGCAAAAGCAGAGATTCGCACCCGCAAGCAAGAATCTGAAGCAGCCGAACGCGCTAAAGTTAGATTCGAAGAAAAGAAAGCACGTCTTGAGCGAGACAAGGCAGAGCGTGAAAACGCTTTAAGAAAGCAGCGGACGACCGCCGTCAGCAAATGAAATCATCTGGCGGTGACGATGCTATCGCTGCTGCTATAGAACGCGTTAAAGCTCAAAAATCCGCCGCGGCTTCAAACGAAGTCAAACCAGCGGTCGCTGCCGCTATTGCTCGTGCCAAAGCCAAACAAGCCGAAGCCGCACAACAAGGCCAAGCGGAACCAGACAATTCTGAAATGGCTAAGTTACGTGAAGAACGTAAGCGCCTAGCGAGAGAGCGCAAAGCAAACAAACAAACTGACCACGCTACGCCAATAGAACCTAACGTTTCTGTTGAGCAAGATCCTAAAAAAGCGGCCATTGCTGCCGCTTTAGCGAGAGCAAAAGCGAAAAAAGCGGCGCAACAACCGTCAACGGAATCCGCGTCTGTTGAAAGCTCTCAACCATCGAAACAAGACGCGGTTGCAGCAGCAATTGCTCGAGCCAAAGCCAAAAAGCAAGCAATCTCAGAAGCCGGCTCCCAAGACAGCGATGCACCCGCTGAACGTGATCCGAAGAAAGCTGCTGTCGCCGCTGCCATCGCCCGAGCTAAAGCACGTAAGCAGGAAACGGTTGATACAGTAACTGACACTCAGGACGTAGATGCCCCTTCTGAAGACGACCCGAAGAAGGCCGCGGTCGCCGCTGCCATTGCCCGAGCTAAAGCACGTAAGCAAGCAGCCGCTGAACCATCTACAGACACTCAGGACGTAGAAGCTCCTTCTGAAGACGACCCGAAGAAAGCTGCGGTCG
>ASHK01001336.1 GCA_000695745.1 Vibrio madracius
CTCTTGAGGTAGCGCTTCAGCGAGCACACCACATTGCTGCTGTTCATGAATCGGCTTACTCTGACAAGAGGCAGGAGGAATCGCCGCAGGCTTGCACAGCGTTGATTTATCTACAGAAGAACGAGAGCAGGAGCGGCATAGGTATTTAGGTTCGGTTACTAAGCGGTGTATTTCACCGAGGTTGTCACTAATATCACGACGATTTAACTTACACAAACGCGTACTCATACCACTCTCCAACACCAGACAACGAAAACAGGAATGATTCTTAGTTAGATATAACGTCTAATGCGGGCAGTTTCAAGTAACTTGCTCCAGTAACGACAGAGCAAATTACTCAAATCAACAGAGGAGAAGTGTTAACTCATTGATGCGTTGACATAAACATCAAAACGATTTTTTTTGGTTTCAATTGCCATTGTCGGTTTTTTCTCATCTAGCCAATCGGCGTAATCAGGACGTTTTACGACCACTCGCTTAGTGGCGAGTTTGAGTGCTGGCTCCAGCAACCTATCAGCATCCGTGTCCGCGCCGACTAGAGACTGAAATACGCGCATCTCTTTTTTCACTAAAGCGGACTTTTTCTTATTCTCTGGGTGTGGGTACATTGGATCCAAGTAGACCACATCCGGACGTTCAAACTGGCTATCATTAGCAAGTGAATCCAGAGCCTCCAAACTCGATGCATGAAGCAGAGACATACGCTCACTCACCCACTCACCAATTTCTTCATCTTGTTTGGCGCGCGTAAGGCCATCATCAAGTAAAGCGGCGACCACAGGGTGTCTTTCAACCATTTGTACTTTACAACCCAGCGAAGCCAATACAAAAGCATCGCGACCTAGACCTGCCGTGCCGTCAAGAACGGTGGGAGTCGCACCTTTATTTAAACCCGCCGCTTTGGCAATAGCCTGTCCCTTGCCGCCACCAAACTTACGCCGATGAGCAACCGCACCACCAGCAAGATCAACGAAAATCGCCCCTAACTTAGGCTCATCCAGTTTGCGAAGTTCTAGTCTGTCTTCTGTTAGAACCAGAGCGAACTCTGACGATTGGCACGCCGTTAAGCCCCAGCGACTGGCTAAGTCCAGCAGCTGTTGTTGGCGTGGCTCATGTTCGCAGATAAGTTGGATTTGCAAGATAGCTCCGAATAAGGATAAGGTATAGCGTGCCAGTTTACCTCAAGTCGCAACGGTGACCAATAACCGTGATCCGCTCAAAGACGGCCTGATAGAAATAGTGATAAGCTTTAGTCCCATCAATAAGACGATAACCTAGGACTCGATATGCACGCCACGAATGGACTTGATAATCTCGACA
>ASHK01001337.1 GCA_000695745.1 Vibrio madracius
ACCGTAAAGCGGACCACTCGCACCGCCGACGCTAGAAAGCAGAGTCATACCGGTGTTTTTCAAGATCGCTGAAATATTTTGCTTTTCAACGTTCGGTAATGTTTCTCTTACTTTTTTGAAGCCACGGTTCATGTTAAGGCCGTGGTCTGCATCACCAATATCACGATCAAGATCAGTGAGAAAATCTTGGTTTTCTTCGTACGATACCGCGCAAAGTTCAAGCCAATTAATGATGTGTTGTTTTTCAATTTGCATGTCTAAATCCTCGGCTTACCACTTCATTGCTGCTGTATCTACTGGAGCATCGAATAGCTCTAGCATTTCTTTATCTGCTTTTAGAAGTGTGATTGACACGCCTTCCATGTTCAGTGATGTACAGTAGTTACCTACCAAGTTACGAGCGATGCGGAACCCTTCTTTCGCACAGTTTTGAGCAAGACGGTTATAAACGCCGTAAAGCTCAGACTCAGGTGTTGCACCAAGACCGTTAACAATAGCGATGTAATCATGATCCGTTTCGAAGTTCTCGATTGTAGACTCCACTTCATCCCATTGGCCTTCTACACGGTTCCAAATACGCAATGTACGGCTGTAGGCAATGTTCTCTTTTAGCTCAAGGAACATCTTATCTACCAACTCATCAGCATTGGTGTATTTGATACGCGCAATGCCTGGTTCGCCGTGAATCCCTACACCAAACTCAACTTCGTCGTCTTCAAGTTGGAACGATGGTTTACCCGCTGCTGGTACGACACATGCGTCTAGAGCAACGCCGAACGAACGGCAATTGTTATTAACGCGACGTGCCAGCTCTTCACATTGCTCTAACGAATAACCTTTATCTGCTGCAGCGCCGACAATTTTTTCTACAAGAACGGTACCGGCAACGCCACGACGACCTGCTGTGTATAGGCTGTCTTTTACCGCTACGTCGTCATCAATCAGCACAGAACCAACTTTGATGCCATCAAAATGAAGAAGCTCTACAGCTGTCTCAAAGTTCAAACACATCGCCTGTGTAGTTTTTGATGAAGAATAAAACACCTTCTCCCGTATTCACTTGATTACCACATTCGTACATTTGGTCTGGTGTTGGAGAGGTAAACACTTCACCTGGGCAAGCACCGGTCAACATACCTTTACCAATAAAGCCCGCATGCAATGGTTCGTGACCTGCACCACCACCAGAGACAAGCGCAACTTGTCCAGGCGTTTCTTCATGCCACATATAACGCGGCTCGTAGTTTGCTTTCAATTGAGGGCGAGAGGCAGCAAGACCTTCCATTTGCTGTTTTACAACGTCTTCAACACTATTGATTAGCTTTTTCATACCATGTTTCTCTTTTGTAATTTTTAATGTTCGTTTAATTAGATTTGTGTAGGTTTGAACCCATAATATGAACAATTTCAGCACCGACAACGAAAAGAATTTACGTTCCAAAATGAACATT
>ASHK01001338.1 GCA_000695745.1 Vibrio madracius
CCATGCACAATGTGCAGTTCGATCTCACCTTCGTGACGACAAGGACTACTCGCAATCGAAAATGGGCGTTTATCGGCCTCCCCCATTACGACCATTAAATACTGACCAGCTTTAAAGCTCACTGGCTGCTCAGGGTGCAACAAGATTTGATAGGTATTTGCTGCTAAAGGCTCAATCGACTTTACTTTACATTTTATTGTCATGTTTTATCTCTTTTATTCGTCACTGAAGGTGATCACTAGATCGCTTTCAGCATAAGCAAGGCACGAGAACATCCAACCTTGCTGCTTTTCTTTCTCAGTTAACATTGGCTCTAGATCATAACTGACTTGCCCAGACTCTATTCGACATAAGCACGAAGCACAGGCTCCGACTTGGCATCGATGTGGAAACGCAAGATTTTGGTTGAGCGCTGCCTCTAAGATGGTTTCCCCATCGCTAACCGTAAATCCAAGATTCTGAGGCTTTAACCAAACACGCCTGCTCATAAGATATTAAGCTCATCCCAAATAGCGTCTATCTTCTCGACCAATTGTGGATCTTTCTTTATTGGAACCCCCCATTCGCGCTCCACTTCTGTTTCCAGTTTGTTGGTGGCATCGAATAGAGCTCGAGAACTCACATCATTGATAATGACAGTATCACGAGCCGGATCCATTCTTGTAGTGATTGCCCAAATTACATCATTCCAGTCTCTAACATTGACGTCTTCATCACACGCTACCATAAACTTAACGTCAAAGTAGCGAGCGGCTAAATCAGCAATACCTTTCATTACTGCCACTGCCTGACCCGCGCGTTGTTTATTCAATGTCAGTAGCACCATCCGACTTGTCCCTGTTCCCGGCGCGACATACACATCGATAATTTCAGGATACTGGGTAACGATCTCGGTTTTTAATGCATTTTCATCAAATGCCTGAGTCGTTAAGGTAGATGGTGACGATCCAAATTTACTCGCTCCAAGAGCAATCTCTGCATCCCACTTTATTGTTGCATCCAGACCCATTT
>ASHK01001339.1 GCA_000695745.1 Vibrio madracius
AACAAGACGCTGAAACAGACGCAGGAACGTAAGGCATGTGTGGCCTGAAGTTCAGTGGGTGTTGATAGTGTATCGAGTGCGCAGTTTAGCTAAGCGTTGACACAGAATCAACTTCTTGCTCAAAAGGGTCAGTTGAACTATTATTTGTACGTTATTTTGTACTAACTGGAGTTCAATATGAGTCGTATTCATTTCGATCAAGATATTCAGCCTTTGTCTGAGTTTCGCGCTGCTGTAGCGTCATACATCAAACAAATCAATGAGACTCGTCGTCCATTGGTGATTACGCAACGTGGCAAAGGTGTTGCTGTTGTTCTCGATGTTGCTGAGTATGAAGCAATGCAAGAGAAAATAGAATTACTGGAAGAAATGCGCACAGCAGAAGCTCAGTTAGCTTCTGGTCTCGGTGTTTCCAATGATGATGCGCGTGCTCAAGTGCTTGGGCGCATTAAGAAATGAAAGTAGTCTGGTCTCCATTAGCACTTCAGAAACTAGGTGATGCAGCGGAGTTTATTTCTTTGGATAATCCACCTGCGGCAGAGAGGTGGGTAAACGAAGTTTTGACAAAACTGAACTCCTTGGAAATATGCCTGAAATGGGGCGGTTTGTTCCTGAAATGATGCCCCACACGAACTATCGCGAAATCATCTTTGGTCACTATCGTATTATCTACAGTTTAAGTCACGAAATCCGTGTACTAACAGTGCGTAATTGTCGTCAAATTTTATCGGAAGATGACGTGTAAAACTGTGTTATAACAAACTGTTTAAGAGTGATTCGCAACGCGTGACATTTTTGCTATGCGTTGGTTTTAGTGTTTAAGGTGATATGCGGCGGCTTTGGTATTGCGTTGCTCACCCCTTCACAGGGCGTTGATATGACCCCCACTGTCAATTAAAACGTAGAAGTTTCTGCTCCCATATTCCCAGAGCCTTACTTGTAAATCAGTAGTAGTGTTACCGCATTGGTGAAGCAAGTAATGTCGTCGGTTCTCATGCTGATATACGTGGATTACTCACCGTTGGCGAGCAGAGCCTACCTTACTTGTTCCGTCGTGGCACCTGTCTTCAGTCTATGCTCGTGGTTCAATATAGCTTACGCTTTATTGCCGTCCTAACGCCGTCGGTGATTGTGCCACACCCGATGCTTCATCCTTTGCGATAACACTAATTCGTTGCTCATGCGGGTAGCCTCGCGATACGAGTTTTAGGATCAACGTCGCTCACGATAACCTCTCTCGCGATAGCCCAGATATAGGCGATCATTTCTCTAGCGATAGCCACGACTACCACATTCCTATGCTTTCCTTTTTGGAGCAGTCGTTGATAACGTCGGCATAATCGTTGCTGTGCTTGCCAAGCAATATCGACGATCTCCTTGGGCAGACCTTCTTGTCGAAGTTGGCGTTCTACAGAGATATTGGCTTTATGCTTGCAGGTATGTGCGCTTTCCGCCAGTAGTCGCCTTGCTCGACTGTTCCCGCACTTAGTTAAGCTGCCGCGTCGAGTTTTACCGCCACTTGAGCTTTCGGTTGGAACGAGGCCCAGATAAGCCATTAGCTTTCTAGGATGATCGAACCGCCGTAAATCACCGAGTTCAGCGATGGTGCCGAGAGCGAACAGTAATCGGACGCCGCGCATCGCTTGAATGGCTTTGACGACAGGATAGTATCGCCAATTTTTTACCTGATGGAGCAGTTCATTATCGAGGCGCTGAAGTCTTTGCATCCGCTCGCTGATAGTCATGATCATCTCTTGCAGAACGATCTGTTGGCTATAGTGAGGGAGAATGAGGTCTGTCAGCCACCGTAGATGCTTTTTAGACCAGTTGTCATTCACTGTTGCTTGAACATTATTGCGAAGTAGAAAGCCTTTGGCATCAACGCCATGAATACTGAACACATTCTTGGCGAGGTCAACGCCAATAGTTTGAATGGTGGACA
>ASHK01001340.1 GCA_000695745.1 Vibrio madracius
TTGATTTGTTTACCTTTGAGTATTGTATTAAAAAATTTCCCTTAAGGGTACATTTGTATAAAAACGAAATTCCTGCCTACAGTTATAAGGCTTAGGAGTACTTTACTCTGCGACCTGCAGATACAACAAAAAGCATTATTGTAACGTGTCCTACGTTACGTAGTTTAATGTAAACCAAAAAATAATAACAATAAGCTCAATAAGTTTTGTGAGGCGTAATTTTATGTCTAATACCGACAGTCAGGCTGCTGTGGCTATACCTCATCAGCAACATAGTACCAAAATCATGGTCGTCGATGATGACCCTGTATTTAGAACCGTGACCCGGAATTTTCTTGAAGCAACTGGCCATCAAGTAACAGAAGCGGGTGACGGACTCGAGGCTTTAAAACTACTCAATATTGCTCAGCCAGATCTCGTGCTGTGCGACCTTGCTATGCCTTTACTTACAGGCATGGAGTTTACCGAAGAAGTGCGAGTTGAATATCCGTCACTGCCCGTTATCGTGATATCGGCTACGGGGGATATGGCCGACGTAGCAAAAGCACTAAGAATGGGGGTAAAGGATTTTCTAACCAAACCTATTAGTGACTACAAACATCTAAGTGAATCAATCAATGTTGTTTTAGAAGAAAGTACGCACAGTTGTGAACAAGCGGACTTTGTCAGCCGTTGGTTCCGTATCGACGACTCTGAAGATGAAAGTTCACTAGAAGAGAAAGAGCTGCATTGGCATCTGCAGTATTTACAACAAAACCCTAATGCCGCCAGAGAACTGTTAACGGCACTGCTTCCTGAAAAAGATTCGGCGTTAGGAGCCTGGAGGAGCAGTTACAGACTGCTGCAATCGGCTAATACGTTACCACTAGTGTTTGACTACACTTGGCTGATGAGTGGTCAAATTGCGTTTTATGTCGTGGATGCGTCGTCGAGCGAGAATGGCGGTCTAGCGAGCACTTTATTAGTACGCACTCTTTTTGATGACTACGTACGACGGTTACATCATAACAGTGTGGATCTTAAAGATTTGGCGAGGAATATCGAAAAAGGCATGCAATGTTCCGGCGCTGCCAATCCGGTAGAAGCCGTATTTGGTGTGATAGACCTTACTGAAGGCAATATCTCAATCCTTCCTGCGGGATTGGATTGTCGGTGGGAAAATTCACAAGCTCATTACAATATCTCTGGCTCAAATCGTTTAGGAGAGAATTGCTTGAGTAATTTCATGACCAAAGATCTCCCTGTATTCGAGGGGGGGAAGCTGTCTTTAAGTCGTGTTGGTTCCAGTAGTTTCAGCTGGGAAGTGAAGTTAGCGATTTAGTCTGAGGCTGGTGGCTGGTTTAAAATCGATCTAATAACCACACAAAACATCTGTTTTTGATCGAATGTAATTAAGATATAGTAAAAGTGTTAAATTGGATGGGGAGCAAAGGCTTCCCATTTTTATATCCACAACAACGATAGATAAGAGCGCAGTCATGTCAGATACAGAATTCAAAGAACCATACAACATTTTTTACTTTTTAGGCTTTATTGCAGCATTGCTAATTCCCACGCTTCCCGCTACTCTGACTTGGATTAGAGTTATGAACGGATATGCGGTTTTTGACCAATAGAATAAGTCCAGTTAAACGTTTCTTTTGGAATGCGTTAGGTGTTGTCTCAGTCATTTTGGGTGTGGTAGGCATAGTACTCCCACTTTTGCCCACGACACCTTTTCTGTTGCTTGCTAGTGCAAGCTTTTATCGTGGTAGTCCCCAGTTCCATGATTGGTTACTCTCTCACCGTAAGCTCGGCCCCATAATCTCAGATTGGGAGCACGAGCGTTGCATTAAACGCTCGGTACGAATTAAAGGCGCAATATTCATAGCATTGAGTTTCACCTTGTCCATTAC
>ASHK01001341.1 GCA_000695745.1 Vibrio madracius
CAAGGAAAGGATCGGCATACTTCTCTAACTTGCGTTCACCTACTCCGTTCACCGCCAACATTTCACCGTAAGAGGTGGGCAGTATTTCTGCCATATCAATCAGCGTCGCATCACTGAAGACGACATAAGGAGGTAAACCATCTTCATCAGCAATCGATTTCCGTAGCTTACGCAATTTAGCAAACAGCTTCTTATCGTAGTGTTTAGAGGCAAGTTTGTCAGATTTGGCACTTCGTGCAGCTGTATCCAATCGAGGCACTGCCAACTCTAGGCTGTTTTCTCCACGTAACAGAGGGCGAGCCTCTTCGGTCAGCTGCAATGTCGAGTTTCGGGTGATATTTTGGCTCAGCAAACCTTTGTGTATGAGCTGCCTAAATATGCTCACCCAATAATCATGACTATGATCACGTCCAATGCCATACGTCGTCAGTTTGTCGTGCCCATGTTCACGAATACGAATATTCGACATACCACGTAATACTTCAACCACATAGCTAATACCAAAGCTCTGGTTGACGCGATAGACACAAGACAATGCTTTTTGCGCTTCTTGCGTCGCATCAAAATGTTTCGGCGGGTCGAGACATATATCGCAGTTGCCACATGGCTTCTCACTGTACTCACCGAAATAGTTCAGCAGCACTTGGCGGCGGCAGGTTTGTGCTTCAGCAAACGCGCTCATGGCGTTGAGCTTATGACTTTCAACCTGCTTTTGCGGACCTTCTTCTTTTTCATCCAACATACGACGCAACCAGCCAATATCGGCAGGGTCGTAGAGCATCATTGCTTCTGCTGGCAAGCCATCACGCCCTGCTCGCCCAGTTTCTTGATAGTAAGACTCAATATTACGAGGAATATCAAAGTGCGCAACGAAACGCACATTGGGTTTGTTAATCCCCATACCAAAGGCCACTGTCGCAACAACTACTTGAATATCATCACGTTGAAACGCGTCTTGGACATAGGCTCTT
>ASHK01001342.1 GCA_000695745.1 Vibrio madracius
ATAACGTAGTCAAAATACGTATCTTTAAACTCATCGATTGATTTTGACCGCAACTCATCGGTTGGAAAATCTGCATTATCCAACGTTTCTATCGTTCTGACGTCAACCTGACTTGGACTACTCCCTGCACTATAAGCCTGATAAAGTTCAGCATAATCGCGGTTTACTATCGCTTCCGCCAGTTGTGAACGTGCTGAATTGCCTCGACAGACAAAGAGAATCTTTTTGGTCATGATTTCCTCAAGGGATTGAGCGTAACAGTATGGTTGCTGGCAGTATTATGGGAGTTATTGATAGTTAAAGAAAGACCTTTCATGACAGAAAGGCCTTATCTAGCGAAAACATCAGGAGAGGTATATTTTGGGGGGATTAAGCGGCTGTGGCGAGCTTCCCGTCAGCGATCGCTCTTAGTTGTTCCATCGTTTCTGCATAACTACCAGGTTTACCAAATAAACCTGCAGTACCGAGAATAAAATACTCAATTTTATCTTTAAGTAAATCGATGACTTCTGGACTGATGGCACCATCAATAGCCAGCTTAGTGTCGGTACCTTGTTTTTCTATCATTTCAATTATGCGATCAATTCGATTGAAAGCATTGGCAATGAACTTTTGGCCAGCGAATCCTGGGTTAACGGACATCACCAAAATCACATCAGTCACATCAAGGACATCTTCAATAACACTCAGAGGTGTGCCTGGATTGATAGCCAATCCTGATTTGATGCCTTTCGCTTGAATATTTCCAAGCGTACGGTGCAGATGCGGTGGCGCTTCTGCATGAACATACATTAGGCTTGCTCCAAGATCTGCAAACATATCAATGTACTGATCTGGATTGGACAACATTAGGTGTACATCGTATTCAATATCGGTTGTATTGCGGATGGCTTTAATATCTTCTGGGCCCAAAGCGAAGTTTGGAACAAAGTGTCCATCCATGACATCAATATGAAGCATATCCACTTTGGCTTTCTCTAGCTCAGCTAACTCTTGGGCAAGCTTAGAGAAATCTACACACATCATTGAAGGGCAAAACTTAGCCATGAGCGAGCTCCTTTTCGATATCAGTAATTTGATTAATACGATTTTGGTGACGACCACCTTCAAATTCACCTTCTAGCCAACGATCTACAATCATTTTAGCGAGCTCAATTCCAACCACTCGAGACCCAAATGAAAGAATGTTTGTGTCGTTGTGTTCACGAGAAAGCTGAGCCGTGTATGGGTCGCTGCAAACCACTGCGCGGATTCCGGGAACTTTATTCGCCGCTAGAGAAATGCCCACACCAGTACCACAAATTAAAATGCCGCGATCGGCCTGACCTGATATCACCGA
>ASHK01001343.1 GCA_000695745.1 Vibrio madracius
GGGCGATCAACAATGATGGTAGCTTGAAAGCAGGTTCACCGCACCGGGTATTGAAGGGCAGGTTGAGGTTGCGAAGCAGGCTATTGTTAACGCCGATATTGATGTAGAGAATATCCGCTTTGTTGAAGCGCACGGCACGGCGACAGCGCTGGCGACCCGATCGAATTTTCGTCCCTGTCGCAAACTTTCCGTCATTTCACAGATAAAGAACAGTTTTGTCGCTTAGGCTCGGTGAAAACGAACATCGGTCACACCGATGCGGCATCGGGTGTCGCCAGCTTGATTAAAGCCTCGTTAGCATTGGAATCTGGACAGCTGCCAGCGTCACTGCACTATGTCGAGCCGAATCCAAATATTGAGTTTGAATCGAGCCCGTTTGTGATCAATACCGAACTGACAGCATTCACGCAACAAGACAAGCCTAACAATGCGCTGGTGAATTCCTTTGGGGTCGGAGGCACCAATGCTTGTGTGATTCTTGAAACCGCGCCAAAGACAGAGCCGGGTGATGAGTATAACTCGCCGCTGATGATCCCGCTCTCGGCGCGTAGTCGTAATGCCTTGAATGAGATGAAGCAGCGTTTAGCGAGTTACCTAACCGATAACCCTGACGCCGATATCGCGGATGTGGCGTACTCGATGCAAGTCGGCCGCCAACAGTTCGAATTTTCTACCTCGGTTGTCGGTAATGATCGTCAAACCATCATTGATGCGCTGGCGAAGCCACTCAGGTTGTGGCAGGAACCAAATCGAAGCGACCCATGGTGTTTATGTTTCCGGGGCAGGGTAATCAATATCCGAACATGTCGCGCGACCTTTATCAGACCTATCCGGTATTCAGAGCAGCGGTAGACAAATGCTGTGACTATCTGATGCCAATTCTTGAGCAGGATCTGCGAGAGATTATCTTTCCACAAGATGAGCACGTTGCGGCTCGTATCAACGAAACTCAGTTCACCCAACCTGCGTTGTTCGTTGTTGAGTACAGCCTTGCTCAGCTTTGGATGTCATGGGGAATTCAGCCTGACGCGATGATTGGTCACAGTGTCGGTGAGTATGTAGCCGCTTGCTTATCAGGGTGTTTTTACTGGAAGATGCGCTGAAAGCGGTAGCGATTCGAGGCAAACTGGTTCAAGCACTGCCGGCAGGCGCAATGTTAGCGGTTCTGATGGAAGAAGCCGACCTTACACAACGTTTGTCAAACAGTGAGCTCGATATCGCGGCAGTCAACTATCCCGAATTATGTGTGGTGGCGGGTGAGCTTGAGGCAATACAAGCGTTCCAATATGAGCTGGAAGAAGAAGGCATCTTCTGCAAACACCTAGATACATCTCATGGGTTCCACTCAAGCATGATGGACCCGATGCTGCCAGCGTTTAAAGATGTGATTGATGGGATTGAGCTTAATGCTCCGCAGATCCCGTTCATATCTACAGTGAGTGGTCAATGGATCAGTGATGAGTTAGTTCATGATAGCGACTACTGGGTACGCCACGTCAGAAACCCGGTGTTGTTCTCGCATGCATTTAAAACCTTGATCGCTGATTATCAGGATGGATTCGTGGCATTAGAAATCGGTCCAGGTCGTCTCTTGAATCTGCTGCTAAGCAGCACTTTCGAGAAGAAGATGGTTCAAATGCCGATATCTTATCGTCTTTGCCTACGGCGAAAGAAGTGGACATTTCCGGCGAATATTTCACCTCAATGCTCGGCTTGTTGTGGGCGCATGGCGTTGAGATTGACTGGTCAGCTTACTATGGCGATGAGCGTCGCTGCCGCCTGCCTTTGCCAGGATACCCATTCGAGCGTAATGAATTCAAACTGCCTGAGCTCAAAGCTGGTCATGCTGATAGCCAATCAATCAATAGTGCAGAAGCGGGATTGAAACGTAAGAAAACGGATGTCGGTGACTGGTTCTATATGC
>ASHK01001344.1 GCA_000695745.1 Vibrio madracius
TTTAGTGAATGTGGCACAAAACGCCTATTTGGATAATGGTCAAATTTTCGAATACTCAGTCGCAAAACACATTTGTGATAGCTATGAATTCTCCACGACCTACGTAAAAAGTGATACACAGCTGTAATTCAAAGAGCGATACGTGAGTGACTAGACCTGGCAACTTAGTGTGAACTCTGCGTATCTCGCGAGAGTTCTCCATTAGTTATCTTTGCTGATTCCATGATATGCGCTAGGCAAGAGCTTCATCAGATGCCACCAATGCTTTCTGTGTCTTTTCTATTTTCCCTTCATTTTATCTATTGACCTGTCTATAACTATATAGTTTAAAGTCATTACCATCTAGTGAGTAGAGGCATTGGGTTTTGTATCGAATTTCACAATTAGCGGCAATGGTAGGGCTGTCACGAACGGCGTTGCTTTACTATGAAAAGCAAAAGCTTATATCAGGGAAACGCTTAGAAAATGGCTATCGTGTATACAGTGATAAAGACGTTCAGCGTGTCCGTTTAATTCAGAGATTACAGGCGGGGGGTCTGACGCTTAAAGAGTGCAAGGCCTGCCTTGAAGCTAAAGTGGATCGAGAGCTGCTCAAGAACCGATTACAAGTTCTTCAACAAGAGATTGAGCAAAAACAGCAGTCATTGCAGTTGCTTGCTGCGTTACTTGGAGAAGGTGACCTCAAAGCTTGGCACGGTGATTTGGACAAACTTGCTCCAGACGCCCACCTAGATTGGTTAATTAAGCAAGGGTTTAGCGAAAAAGACGCCTTGCATTTGAAATGGTTATCAAAAGACATGAACGAACACGACAAATATATGGCCGACTTTATGAACGTTTTCCAGACGCTTGAACGGTGGGGGCCAGGCAGTGAGTATGACACAGCCAAAGCGTTGTCTTTAGTGCCGATTATCCCACGCAATATCCTTGAAATAGGCTGTGGTAAAGGTTTGGCTACGCAGGTATTGGCCGACAACTGCGACGCACAAATCACAGCGATAGACACGGAGCCTTCAGCACTTGAGAGTTTGTCTGAGCGGTTTGCGGAGCAAGGAAGACAAAATAGGCTTAACACCGTAATAGCGAGCATGACGAATCTGCCGTTTGAAAAAGAGAGTTTCGACCTAATTTGGGCTGAGGGAAGTGCTTATATCATGGGCATTGAGAAAGCACTCACAAACTGGCGCCCGCTATTGGAACAAAATGGCTACTTGATGGTGAGTGATATGGTTTGGAAAACGGAATCACCTAGTGAGGTATCTGAACAATTTTGGAGCCAAGAATACCCAGACATTCAACAGGTCAAGACGCGACTGGCACAAATGCAGAAAGCGGGTTATCAAGTGATTGATAACTTTGCGCTTAGCCAATCTGGATGGATGAATTATTATGGTCCGCTAGCCAAAAGAGTAGACATGTTGGCATCAGAGATGGCGCATACATCGGCATGGAACGATATTCAAAATGAAGTGAATATTTGCACTCAGTATGGTCATGAATTTGGTTATCATTTATTTATTCTTAAAAAGAGTGAACAGTAGTTTAACAGGCCAGTGTTATTTTTAAACTAATACTTTATTTAGTAAGACGGTATTAATAACAGGGCGGGATCGCACTTTGTTAAGATATATGATCTAATAGGTTTAAATTCATAAATTGATACCAACCTTGAGTCTTATAAA
>ASHK01001345.1 GCA_000695745.1 Vibrio madracius
AGTAAGATTGTTAATACCGTGTGCTGAGAAGAGGGTAACTGGCGAATCTTGTCTTACGATAAACGTTCTCATTGCATGATAATGTCTAAAAAGTATTCCATTTGGTAAAGTGCCGTTCATCCGTTGATGCACCTAGGCTTGTCTTCTAATAAGCAAACACTCAGTTGTTTACTTGCTATGCTTATCTATTGTTACTGACATGCTGGTATTTTGATAAGTGTTGGTAAATAAATTGCTTTGTAAAGTGTTAACTTTTCGTGATTTTATGGTGAAAAATAACAATAATATACCCCTTGTTGCGTATTGATTTTTGTGCGCCATGACTGCAAAATCCGCCCGTCAAAAATAAGCCGACTTGTATGGCGTTCCCAATAGGTAAGAAATACAAGCTAAGTTGTCGTGAAAAACAGTGAAATTAACAAAACCACAGGGATAGGGATAACCACACAACTCAGGAAGCACTCGGATGTGCAGCTCGGTACTCTAACTTTAAGTGAGGTTTAAAGTGACAGACGTTATTAATCTAATGAACGATCTTCTGTGGGGATCGATTCTGGTTTATTTACTCGTAGGTGTGGGGATTTACTTTACAGTACGCCTCGGGTTTATTCAGTTCCGCCATTTTGGTCATATGTTCAGTGTGCTGAAAAACAGCCGTAAAGCTGACAGTGCTGGTATCTCTTCTTTCCAAGCTCTTTGTACCAGTCTTGCAGCTCGTGTTGGTACCGGTAATATGGCTGGCGTTGCCGTTGCGCTAACAGCTGGTGGGCCAGGTGCTATCTTCTGGATGTGGCTTATTGCTATGCTCGGTATGGCGACATCATTTGCTGAAAGCACATTAGCGCAGCTATACAAAACGAAAGATGACGACGGCAACTACCGTGGTGGTCCTGCGTACTACATGGAAAAAGGATTGGGCATGCGCTGGATGGGCGTGTTGTTCTCCATCTTCCTAATCATTGCTTTCGGTTTGGTCTTTAACGCTGTACAAGCGAACGCGATTGCCAATGCAATGAATACCGCATTTGGCTTCGACCCTATGATTGTTGGCGTTGCTATCGTACTTATCTCTGCGTTCGTT
>ASHK01001346.1 GCA_000695745.1 Vibrio madracius
CAGAAGCGTTAGGTTTGTCTCAGCCAGGTAACGGCTCACTACTTGCGACTCACGCAGACCGTGAAGTACTGTTCAAAAATGCTGGTAAGCGCATTGTTGACCTGACTAAGCGCTACTACGAGCAAGATGATGCAACGGCCCTTCCACGTAACATCGCGACCAAAGATGCTTTTGAGAACGCGATGGCGCTTGATATCGCTATGGGTGGTTCAACCAACACGGTGCTTCACCTGTTGGCAGCCGCACAAGAAGGTGAAGTAGATTTCGATATGGAAGATATCGACCAAATGTCTCGCCGTGTCCCAAATCTGTGTAAAGTGGCTCCTTCAACCCCTAAATACCATATGGAAGATGTACACCGTGCTGGTGGGGTAATCGGTATTTTGGGGGAACTTAATCGCGCTGGTTTGCTTAACAATCAAACTAAGACCGTTCTAGGTCTTACCATGGAACAACAACTCAATCAGTACGACATCATGTTGACAGATTCCGAGGAAGTTAAGTCGTTCTATCGCGCAGGTCCTGCTGGTATTCGCACTACTCAAGCATTCTCGCAAGATTGTCGCTGGGATACCTTAGATGATGATCGTGAAAATGGCTGTATCCGCACAAAAGACAACGCCTATAGCCAAGATGGTGGTCTTGCCGTGTTAAAAGGCAATATCGCTTTAGACGGATGTATTGTTAAAACAGCCGGTGTAGATGAAGGCAGTCTTGTCTTCCAAGGTCCCGCTGTTGTTTTTGAAAGCCAAGAAGATGCGGTTGATGGCATTTTGGGCGGCAAAGTAAAAGCGGGCGATGTTGTGGTTATTCGCTACGAAGGGCCAAAAGGCGGTCCAGGTATGCAAGAAATGTTATACCCAACGACATACCTAAAATCGATGGGCCTAGGAAAAGAGTGTGCACTTCTCACTGATGGTCGATTCTCTGGCGGTACTTCGGGTCTATCTATCGGTCACGCCTCTCCTGAAGCGGCTAATGGCGGCACAATCGGCCTTGTTAAAGATGGAGACACCATTAGCATTGATATCCCATCACGCAGTATCACATTGGACGTTGCTGATTCTGAACTTGCTGCTCGACGCGCAGAACAAGACAAGCTGGGCTGGAAACCAGTAGATCGCGAACGTACCGTTTCGCTAGCACTTAAAGCTTATGCCAACCTTGCCACCAGTGCAGACAAAGGTGCGGTGCGCGATAAGTCGAAACTCGAGGGCTAACAGCGATGAGTGCAGCAGATAATCATCCTGAATCTGGCGCAGAATATCTGCGCCAGATACTCAGAGC
>ASHK01001347.1 GCA_000695745.1 Vibrio madracius
AAACTCTGACAGAAGATACTCGTATCGCTAACTCTCGTTTCTTTGATAACGACATCAACCAAGTACCTAAGTACGCACTTACTATCGGTGTTGCAACTCTTCTAGATGCTGAAGAAGTAATGATCCTAACTCTAGGCCACAACAAAGCACTTGCTTTACAAATGGCAGTTGAAGGCTCTGTAAACCACATGTGGACAGTAACCGCACTTCAAATGCACCGCAAAGCTATCATCGTTGCTGACGATGCGGCTCAGCAAGAGCTTAAAGTGAAGACAGTTCGCTACTTCAACGAGCTTGAAGTTGAGAACATCAAAGGCCTATAAGCCAACTTTTTGAGCAAGGGTAATGGAACTTTCTTGTTACCCTTTGTTCTAAAAAGAAGTCACTCGACATAAAGAGTGATTAGCAATGGAGTGCTAACGTATTCCAAAGCTCCGTATAAGTCGGGCTTATATGCCAAGCTAAGCCCGACTATCTCTCTTATCAAACTTCCTTTTCGACCCCTCTTTTTCGATTTCTCTGTCATCAATTACAACTTTTATTACATTTCTTTCATTGAGTGATCTGGTGTCAATGCACGTACTCTCACTCTAAGCTTGAAAAGGGCTATTACGCCTGAGACACTGTCTCAACCTATTCTCAAATAGCCAAACCAATGACTCCACAACATTTACTCAAATCCCTTTTTGGTTACGATGAGTTTCGCCATCAACAAGCGTCCATCATCAACACCCTGATGTCAGGAAACGATGTATTAACCATCATGCCGACTGGGGGCGGTAAATCCATCTGTTATCAGATCCCTGCTATTTTGCGGCACGGTGTTGGGGTTGTGGTTTCACCACTTATCGCCTTGATGCAAGACCAAGTCGACGCCCTTCATCAAATAGGCGTGAAAGCGGCGTATTTAAACTCAACCTTAACCTCCTATGACCAGCAAGTAGTCGAACAGCAGGTTCGAGCGGGCGATATCGATATCCTTTATGTAGCGCCTGAACGACTGATGCTAGAACGAACGCTAGCTCTGCTTGAACAGTGTCATTTATCGTTATTTGCTATCGATGAAGCGCACTGCGTGAGTCAATGGGGACATGACTTTCGTCCTGAATATCAGAAG
>ASHK01001348.1 GCA_000695745.1 Vibrio madracius
GAATGTGCTTATCAATATTCGCAAAACTCCATCCATTGCTGAGGATTATTTTCACTGCCAAGTGAAAGTAATATTTCTTTGTGTGCTGTTGTGCTGACTCTGGTACTAAATGGGTAACGTTCATATCTCGGTACTCTTTTTAATTTCAATGCGTGTTTAATATATGTTACGACACATTAAACATATTTTCAAGTAATGTGTGTTTAATACGTTTATAAACATATTAAACACATTTACTTTCACCCCGTACTTGGGTTTCCGCAGGAAAACGGAAGTACGGGAGTGGCAGGGCGTTAGCACTGCGTAGTGACAACCGAGGTACGAGGGCAGATCACGGAGAACGGGAGGACAAGACACCCTAGTGTCTTGTTTGCTCTAGATCCGACAACACCCACTGGACCTGGATTTGTCAAATAAATCGCAGAGTGTCTGCGAAATAATTAGCGAGCACTGCTCGATCATTATTTTGTAGAAACTGCTATTTATTTGTACAACCCACCAAGTGCTATATTTTCTAGTGTTACCGTATGGGAAAGAAATTCCCATACGGTGATGCTAGACAATATGCACGAGAGAAGTGAATAGAGCGAAACAGCGTGACTTCACGCTGTTTTTATATTTTTGTTGACTTTGAATTATTTAATGTATAAAGGGTTGAAACATACTTGAGTAGCGTGATATTAATATATATAAAAGCGATGGAATATATATTAAGTGAAAGAAAGTACAAAGAGAGAATATTTAAGTTTAGCAGAACACTTTATTAAAACAGTGCAAGAAAAGCACGAAACAAATAAAGTTTCACCATCAACTTATATTGAAGAATTAGAATTAAGAGCATACTCAACAACGCCTGCTTATTGGCGAAGGCTTCGCAACGCTCTTAATTGCTACGCAATGGAAAATCTCAAAGGTAAATATAAATACGTTTACAGGACGCTTGAAAACCCTGTGACCAAGAACGGATTTGATAATATACCAACTGAGTTAAAAGCGAAGATTTCAAAGCGAAAGAAAAAGAACTCAATGAGTGCAGATGAGTTTGAAAAAATCTTTGCTGCGACAAATGATGATAGCACTAGAGCGACAATGAACATTATTTCAATTACAGGCTGTCGCCCTGCTGAAATACCTACGATTTCTATTAATGACGATGGGACAATCACGATTGAATCTGCAAAAAAAGATGATGCAGATTCCAGAGGATTGGATAGAACGATCACAATTAGCGATCCTGAGAAATATGCTCAAATCGTGCATGGGCTTGAAGCGATCAAAGCTGAATCTGAAAAGCTGAATATCAGCGAATCTCAAATGATGGGGCGCATTAAAGACAGATTCAAATATGCGTGTAAGAGAGCTTGCCCAAGACGCAAGGGAATTTGTCTTTATACGATGCGCCACCAAGTCGGTGCAGAACTGAAAGCAAGCGGGATGGAACGTAAAGAAATTGCGTATTTAATGGGGCATCGAGTGACTGCATCCGTGGACGTTTACGGGAGCAGTGCAAGCAAGAGCGCTAGGCGCGGCGGTGTTTCGATGAGAGCAGCGGATAGAAGCTCACTAGAGCAAGTGAAGGAAAATCACAAAGAGCCGCCTACGGCTCAAAAAACAGTGCATAAACAGCACTATAAGGATGCAAGTTTTGACTACTAGTCGAAAGGGG
The DNA here is from genome assembly GCA_000695745.1 of Vibrio madracius. GTDB lineage: Bacteria > Pseudomonadota > Gammaproteobacteria > Enterobacterales > Vibrionaceae > Vibrio > Vibrio madracius. The sequence goes on from ASHK01001348.1 coordinate 1,667, forward strand.
CGTATTTTTATAACAACTTTTCTGGCTGTTACGGCAAATTGCAGGCAGAAAAAAACCAGCTTCATTGGGACGGCAATCCCTCGGCTGGTTATCTTCATAAGGTTAAGGTAATTATGGCAATTCATAACGAACATTTCAACAGTGTTGTGTCCATAGCGCCTACCAGTTCTGGTAGGAGGGCGTATGGCTACAGCGACCGCAAAGCGTAACGAGCGACAGCGAGAGCAGCGCCTCGGAATTACTGCGAAATCTATCGCCCCCCCTGTAGATGAAAAACTACAGGAGAATAGGCGTAATCGCTTTAAATATCAGACGGTTAGCTCGAAAATCCTAGCGAAAGATGCAGAGAAAAAACTGCAAAAAACGTCGACAAAAAAATACGCGGGTGACATACATCGAACGTGCGATTGTGCATGGACTGTTGTTGCATCTCGCGTGTCTGTAAAAAAATCACCTGAATTTAAAACTGCACATTATAAGGGGCTTGCGACCTGTGGATCAGTGTGGTCGTGTCCTGTTTGTACTGCAAAGATACAAGAAAGGCGCAGGGTTGAGATTGCGGATGCAATGAATCAGCACTACGACCTGGGCGGTCAAGTGATGATGGTTACACTAACAGCACCACACTACAATCACCAAAAGCTAGAGGATCTTAGGGCAATGCAGCGTGAAGCATTGTTTAAGTTTCGAAATGGTTCTGGTGCATTTAAAAGGATGCTCGATGCGCAGGGCTATAAAGGATTGATTCGTTCGCTAGAGGTTACGGTATCGCAGCGCAACGGCTGGCACTTGCATACCCATGAACTCTGGTTTGTCGATAAGAAAGCTGACATTGAAAAGATTAGAAAAAGAGCATTGGAACGATGGGAAAAGGCTTGCTTTAAAGCTGGTTTGCTCAATGCATTTGATGAAAAGCAGGTAAAAGCATTTCGCAAACACTCTGTTGATATTAAAGGATTTGTTTCTTGTTCTGAGTATCTTGCGAAGATGGACGATCAGCAGCACTGGGGTGCGGATCGAGAGATTGCAAAATCGAGCACGAAGAAAGGCAAGAAAAAAGGTCTGCATCCCTTCGGTTTGCTTGCTGAAGTCGAGGAAAACACCGACAAGGCAGCGTGGGCTGAAAAGCGTTTTCTTGAGTACTGCCTAACAATGAAAGGATCACGACAATTATTCTGGTCTCACGGCTTGAAAAAACACTTTGGCATTGGCGAAAAGACAGATGAAGAACTCGCAGCTATGGAAGAAAGCGAGCTGATTGACGTGATTGAAATCGATCGTCCAACGTGGAAAGTCATTCGAGAGAACGGTGCGCGTTCTACCGTTCTCGAAATTGCAGAATTGAATGACAAAAGGGCATTGGATTTATTTATTAATGCCCAAAAAAGAATGTCCTTAGAGCCTCCAGACGAGTGAGTTTTACTTTCACTTTTTTAATCTCAGGTTTTTTGCGGAGTTTTTCTTGAAGCTCTGCAATTTCTATTGCTTGAGATTCAATCTTTTCAGTTAATTGTGCGGTTAGTTGGTCGAAAGTTTCTATTTTTGCACGCTGCTCAGTGTATGTAATGAGTGATTTTTGCTTTAGTTCTTCTAGCTCCACACTCTGATTTTCAATTAAATTTTCTTGCTCAATGATGCGTTTTGATTGTTCATCAAGTTTTGCATCTTTATTATTTTCCCTTGCTTCTGCTTTGCTTTCTTGGATTTCGTTATACGCTTCAATCGTAGTAGGAAATTCAATATCAGCTTTTTTGCATTGATTAGCAAATGCGTTTAACCAACCACTTTTTATTTCAAGCTGTCGCAAATAAGGATGCTTTTTCACAAGTGACCATGCTCTGCGGTATGCGTTCCATCCGCCAGAACTCCAACCCAAACCACCTTCTTCAAGGTCGGATTCAATGTAGGACTTGAAAGAATCGAACCCAAGTTTGCCAATCAAACTTTGTTCAACTTCTTTCTTTGACATTCTTCCTTTGGTAGACATTTCTGGAATGTGCTTATCAATAGTTTCGCAAAACTCCATCCATTGCTGAGGATTATTTTCACTGCCAAGTGAAAGTAATATTTCTTTGTGTGCCTGTTGTGCTGACTCTGGTACTAAATGGGTAACGTTCATATCTCGGTACTCTTTTTAATTTCAATGCGTGTTTAATATATGTTACGACACATTAAACATATTTTCAAGTAATGTGTGTTTAATACGTTTATAAACATATTAAACACATTTA
>ASHK01001349.1 GCA_000695745.1 Vibrio madracius
GCGATCGCGATATTTCTTTAGTAGGCGAAGTCTGGAAGTAACCAACTCTTACATTGGTCTCTAGAAGAGATAATTTGACGTATTTGGGGCATATTTAGCCCTATTTCTCGAAGATAGCTCACCACCAAGGCTATCTTCTTGATATTTTGCGCTGCGGCAGCCAACCAACACTGCATTTGTACTTTGGTGAGTCCGCGGAAGCGGGCATAACGGTGACCATGGTGCTGCTTAGCATCAGCGAAGCTTCTTTCTACCGTTTCACTTCTTCGTCTATACGTTTTCTTTCCATAGGGGGAGAGCCGCATTTGATTTGCTCTATCCATTGCGTCCGTATAGATATGCCTTGTGATGACTTTCTTCATGTTTTTACTTTGCGTACAGTCATCTCGCATTGGGCAGAACGCACACTCCTTCGGGTCGGAGTGATACTCCCGATAAGCCTCTCTAGACGTCGTTTTGTAGATAAGCTCTTGCCCATTAGGGCAGCGGTAAGTGTCTCGCTCTTTACTATAGATAAAGTGCTTTTTCTTGAACGTATTCTTTGTTCTAGATGGTCTGCGATAACCGAATATGCCTAAGATGTCTCGACGCTCTAATGACTCTGCGACTGGTGCGGTGAAGTAGCCCGCATCAAGTCCCACTGCTATCGGGTTAAGGTTAAATTGCTCTAGCGTGTAATCTAGGCGTTTCACATAAGGCTGAGAGTCATTGATATTACCTGCCGTGACATGAGTGTCTAGAATAATGCCATGCTTTCCGTCCACAGTACGATGGTCGAGGTAGAAGAAGCCTTGAGGTTTATTGTCTCGAGTCATGAAGCCACTTTCTGGGTCGGTTGTGCTCGTTTTTGTATTCTTCGTTTTAGTCTCAGAGACTCGTGCTTTTAAAGGGGCTTTGTTCTCTTTTTCTCGGTCTAGTGCGACATCTTCATCGAGCATATCAAGATAGGCACTGGCGCGAACCTTCGTCACTTTATTCGTATGCTTATTTTTGTTGGCGTTCGCCTTTAGGTGCGTGCTGTCGGTAAATAGCTCTTGACCTGCGACCAAACCTTTCACCATAGCTTGCTCTACGATATTGATAAAGATACGTTCAAACACATCTGTACCATTAAAGCGGCGAATACGGTTTTGGCTGAGTGTCGACGCATGGATAACTTTCTCTGTGAGTGACATTCGCAAGAACCAACGATAAGCGACATTCACTTCAATTTCTTTGACCAATTGGCGCTCACTTTTGATGCCGAATAGGTAGCCAAGCAAGATGATTTTGAATAAACGAACAGGGTCAACAGGTGGTCGACCGTTGTCTTTGCAGTAGAGATGTGCCACTTCGTCTCGGATGAATTCGAAGTCGATGGCATTATCAATTTTACGAACAAGGTGATTGTGTGGAACCAGCTGTTCCATAGTCACCATTTCGAGTTCGTATTGCTGTGGAGAAGGTTCTTGAAGCATATCGGAGCATCCATATTTCGATACCCCTATTAGATCAAAGGTCTAGCTCGAAAGCTAGACCTTTGTCAGCAGTCTGAGACCAAAGCTAAAGCTTTGGTTTTTTGGG
>ASHK01001350.1 GCA_000695745.1 Vibrio madracius
GTTTAGTTTCAAAACGCATCGGTAGTAAACTACAACCGATACCAGTACTGCCAACAATGACAGTAGGCGAAAATCCTGCAACGTGCTCATATTCAACGCATAAGCAATGGCAGCGTAGAAAGCATGAAAACCCGGAATTGTCGTCAATTTACTGTCTTGGGTAAAATCTCCAGCCAGGTACGATATCATCTGACGATAATGAAACTTCTCATCAATCAATGGCGGGTAATTTATTCAGGGCGGGATCGCACTTTGTTAAGATATATGATCTAATAGGTTTAAATTCATAAATTGATACCAACCTTGAGTCTTATAAAACACCTTTCTGTTGTCGAAGATACTCGCTCAGACATCAATCAAAGACATGATTTAATTGATATTATTTTCCTCGTAATTAGCGCCATCTCTGCTGGTAGTGAAGGCTGGCAAGACATCGAAACATATGGTGAACACAAGCTTGAATGGCTGAGAAAGTATAGACCATTCGCTCATGGAATCCCTCGTAGGCACACTATCGCGAGAATATTGCGTTCCGTTGTAGCGGAATCTTTACTTGAAGCGCTCTCGTTATGGATAAATGAGCAAAGAGAAAGCCAGGGCAAATCAGTAATCGCTTTTGATGGTAAGGTACTTCGTGGTTCTTATCGCTCCGACCCAAAAACTGCACTCCAATTAGTGACTGCCTATGATACAGAGCGTGGTCTAGTACTTAGTCAAAAACCGACAGAAACGAAAAATGGCGAAATTAATGTTGTGCGGCAGATGCTTGATATTATTAACGTTAAGGGCAGCGTCATAACGGTTGATGCCTTGCACTGTCAACGAAAGACATTGGAAAAGATAGCCGAGAAAAAAGCCCATGTGGTTGTTCAGGTTAAGAAGAACCAACCTAAACTACGGGAAGCCGTTATCTCTCAGTTCCAAGCCGTTTTTGACGCAAAAAAAGAAAAAGTGGTGACGGAAGTAACGCAGACTCGTCATGGTAGAAAAGAAGAGCGTATCGTGTTCCAACTGAAAGCAAAACTGCCACAGGAGCTTACAGAAAAATGGCCTACGATACGCAGCATTATTGCAGTAGAGCGACATCGTACGGTCAATGGAAAAGGCACTTTAGATACATCGTATTATGTCAGCTCACTTTCACCAAATCACAAATTGCTTGGTCATTATATTCGCCAGCACTGGCGAATTGAGAATAGCCAACATTATGTTTTAGATGTGGTTTTCAAAGAAGATAGTTCAAGAATCTGTCTAGATGGTGCAGTTGAGAATATAGCGTTGTTTAGGCGCTTCGTCATGAATATGTTGAAGCAATGTGAGTGTGGCGCTGCGAGTCAAAGACAAAAGCTTAAAAAGGCTGGGTGGAGTGATGATTATAGAGCGCAAGTATTCTTTGG
>ASHK01001351.1 GCA_000695745.1 Vibrio madracius
AAAACAAAAACGGTAGTAAGTGATATGGTTTAGTCGCCAAACAAAAATCATACACAAACTACCGTTTTCATGCCGAATCATACTTTCCTATCTTCATTCTGGGAAGGCTTTCAAATAGTAAAGTCTCACCAGACAGCGTCACTTATTACCCTGACTCTTAAACCTAACTCTGAGGCTAAGTGCCTTTGTGGTCTTGAAGCCGAAGCTATCCATGAGTATCAATGGCGTCATGTGAAAGAAGCCATGTTGCTCGGTGTTCCTGTTGAACTTTCCGTTCAAACACGAAGAATTAAGTGTCGTGACTGCGGCATAAAAACAGAGTCTCTATCTTGGTTAGAGCCTTATGCTCGTATAACGAAGCGCCTAAAAAATTATATAGAACAACTGCTGCCTCTTCTTCCCATTAAGCATATCTCCCAGTTAACGAACGTTCATTGGCACACCATTAAAGAGATAGACAAACGCCGACTTCAACAAGTTGTACCGTCAGTGAAATGGGAAGAGCTAAGGCAACTCGTCATGGACGAGTTCGCTATCTTTAAAGGACATCGGTATGCCACGGTCATTGCTGACGCTAAGACTCACCAAGTCATTTGGATAGGGTTAGGCCGCAGTCGCAAGGACATACGACCGTTCTTCGAGTTGTTAGGCAAGCATGGCAATAATATCGAAGCGGTCGCGATGGACATGAATACGGCTTTTGACCTTGAAGTTCAAGCGCACTGCCCGAACGCAAAAATCGTTTACGACTTATTCCATGTTGTTGCTAAGTTCGGTCGTGAGGTTATGGATAGAGTCAGAGTCGACCAAGCCAACAAACTCAAGCAAGATAAAAAAGCGAGGCAATGGGTCAAGCGTTCACGCTGGGTGTTGTTGAAAAATAGAGGCAACTTAAATACACAGCAAGACAGCTATCTTACAGAAATATTGAATATCAATAAGGACTTAATGACCACTTATATCCTCGGAGCACAACTCAAAGAGCTTTGGTATTGTGAATCAGAAGTGCATGCCAAAGGGCTCTGGGAGGCATGGTGGGCACAAGTACAAGAGAGTGGTATTAAGCCATTAAAAGAGTTCGCACGAAAACTGAGTCCTTATCTTCACGGCATTCTCGCATCGGCAAGTTATCCGCTCAACACCTGCACATTGGAAGGAATAAACAACAAAATAAAGTTAATCAAGCGAATGGGGTATGGATATCGAGATACAGACTACTTCTTCTTGAAGATAAAAGCGGCTTTCCCCGGAAAGCCGCGATGAACCATAAAAA
>ASHK01001352.1 GCA_000695745.1 Vibrio madracius
AAACGGGAAGCGTAAGATACGCACCCCTAACGACGAGACGCGAAGCGGCTCGAGAGTTAGAAAATGTTCTTTAAAAATATAGACCTATCAATCTGTGTGGGCACTCGTTGATGATAATCAAATTAGATACTTCGGTATCAAATTAGGTTTCAATGAAACGAAGTGACCATTGAATCGAAAGATTCAGCACAGTCAATTCAAACATTACTTTATGTAATGTTCAGTATTCATTGAGCCGAACAAAATCTTAAATTGAAGAGTTTGATCATGGCTCAGATTGAACGCTGGCGGCAGGCCTAACACATGCAAGTCGAGCGGAAACGAGTTAACTGACCCTTCGGGTGACGTTAACGGCGTCGAGCGGCGGACGGGTGAGTAATGCCTGGGAAATTGCCCTGATGTGGGGGATAACCATTGGAAACGATGGCTAATACCGCATAATGCCTTCGGGCCAAAGAGGGGGACCTTCGGGCCTCTCGCGTCAGGATATGCCCAGGTGGGATTAGCTAGTTGGTGAGGTAATGGCTCACCAAGGCGACGATCCCTAGCTGGTCTGAGAGGATGATCAGCCACACTGGAACTGAGACACGGTCCAGACTCCTACGGGAGGCAGCAGTGGGGAATATTGCACAATGGGCGCAAGCCTGATGCAGCCATGCCGCGTGTGTGAAGAAGGCCTTCGGGTTGTAAAGCACTTTCAGTAGGGAGGAAGGTTCATGCGTTAATAGCGTATGGATTTGACGTTACCTACAGAAGAAGCACCGGCTAACTCCGTGCCAGCAGCCGCGGTAATACGGAGGGTGCGAGCGTTAATCGGAATTACTGGGCGTAAAGCGCATGCAGGTGGTTCGTTAAGTCAGATGTGAAAGCCCGGGGCTCAACCTCGGAACAGCATTTGAAACTGGCGGACTAGAGTACTGTAGAGGGGGGTAGAATTTCAGGTGTAGCGGTGAAATGCGTAGAGATCTGAAGGAATACCGGTGGCGAAGGCGGCCCCCTGGACAGATACTGACACTCAGATGCGAAAGCGTGGGGAGCAAACAGGATTAGATACCCTGGTAGTCCACGCCGTAAACGATGTCTACTTGGAGGTTGTGGCCTTGAGCCGTGGCTTTCGGAGCTAACGCGTTAAGTAGACCGCCTGGGGAGTACGGTCGCAAGATTAAAACTCAAATGAATTGACGGGGGCCCGCACAAGCGGTGGAGCATGTGGTTTAATTCGATGCAACGCGAAGAACCTTACCTACTCTTGACATCCAGAGAAGCCAGCGGAGACGCAGGTGTGCCTTCGGGAGCTCTGAGACAGGTGCTGCATGGCTGTCGTCAGCTCGTGTTGTGAAATGTTGGGTTAAGTCCCGCAACGAGCGCAACCCTTATCCTTGTTTGCCAGCGAGTAATGTCGGGAACTCCAGGGAGACTGCCGGTGATAAACCGGAGGAAGGTGGGGACGACGTCAAGTCATCATGGCCCTTACGAGTAGGGCTACACACGTGCTACAATGGCGCATACAGAGGGCAGCCAACTTGCGAAAGTGAGCGAATCCCAAAAAGTGCGTCGTAGTCCGGATTGGAGTCTGCAACTCGACTCCATGAAGTCGGAATCGCTAGTAATCGTGGATCAGAATGCCACGGTGAATACGTTCCCGGGCCTTGTACACACCGCCCGTCACACCATGGGAGTGGGCTGCAAAAGAAGTGGGTAGTTTAACCTTCGGGAGGACGCTCACCACTTTGTGGTTCATGACTGGGGTGAAGTCGTAACAAGGTAGCCCTAGGGGAACCTGGGGCTGGATCACCTCCTTATACGAATAGATTATTGCGATGAGTGTTCACACAGATTGATATGGTTTATAAGTTAAGAGTAAGGAAACCTTTTCCAGATGGGGCTATAGCTCAGCTGGGAGAGCGCTTCGCTGGCAGCGAAGAGGTCTGCGGTTCGATCCCGCATAGCTCCACCATCTTTAAGTGTTTTCACTCTGAGAATATTTAAAAATGGTTACTTATTAGTAATCTCGTTCTTTAACAATTTGGAAAGCTGACAGATAACAATTTGATTAATTGTTATCTATTAAAAGTTCTCAAATCCTATATCGAAAGATGTAGGTACCAACACACATTCAAGTGTTCTTGGGAATTACGAAAGTAATTCATATTTGAGTCCGGCAAAATCGAGTCTGCACATGTATAAAAATGCAGACAACTTTGGTTGTTTGACCGTTTGCTTTCACTTTTCAAAAGTGAAGACAAATAGAAAGACCCTTTGGGGTTGTATGGTTAAGTGACTAAGCGTACACGGTGGATGCTTGGCAGTCAGAGGCGATGAAAGGCGTATTAACTTGCGATAAGCCTAGATTAGGTAGTAAAAACCTGTGAGTCTAGGATTCCTGAATGGGGAAACCCAACTGCATAAGCAGTTATCACTAACTGAATACATAGGTTAGTGAGGCGAACCGGGGGAACTGAAACATCTAAGTACCCCGAGGAAGAGAAATCAACCGAGATTCCGAAAGTAGCGGCGAGCGAAATTGGACTAGCCCTTAAGCTTTTAATGAGACAGACGAAGGCTCTGGAAAGTGCCGCGATACAGGGTGATAGCCCCGTAGTCGACATCTCATCATCAGTGAAATCGAGTAGGGCGGGACACGTGATATCCTGTCTGAATATGGGGGGACCATCCTCCAAGGCTAAATACTACTGACTGACCGATAGTGAACCAGTACCGTGAGGGAAAGGCGAAAAGAACCCCTGTGAGGGGAGTGAAATAGAACCTGAAACCGTGTACGTACAAGCAGTAGGAGCACCTTCGTGGTGTGACTGCGTACCTTTTGTATAATGGGTCAGCGACTTATATTCAGTGGCAAGGTTAACCGTTTAGGGGAGCCGTAGGGAAACCGAGTCTTAACTGGGCGTTCAGTCTCTGGATATAGACCCGAAACCAGGTGATCTAGCCATGGGCAGGTTGAAGGTTGAGTAACATCAACTGGAGGACCGAACCGACTAATGTTGAAAAATTAGCGGATGACTTGTGGCTAGGGGTGAAAGGCCAATCAAACCTGGAGATAGCTGGTTCTCCCCGAAATCTATTTAGGTAGAGCCTCGGACGAATACTACTGGGGGTAGAGCACTGTTAAGGCTAGGGGGTCATCCCGACTTACCAACCCTTTGCAAACTCCGAATACCAGTAAGTACTATCCGGGAGACACACGGCGGGTGCTAACGTCCGTCGTGGAGAGGGAAACAACCCAGACCGCCAGCTAAGGTCCCAAAGTATAGCTAAGTGGGAAACGATGTGGGAAGGCTTAGACAGCTAGGATGTTGGCTTAGAAGCAGCCATCATTTAAAGAAAGCGTAATAGCTCACTAGTCGAGTCGGCCTGCGCGGAAGATGTAACGGGGCTAAGCTATACACCGAAGCTGCGGCAATGTGATTTATCACATTGGGTAGGGGAGCGTTCTGTAAGCCGTTGAAGGTGGATTGTAAAGTCTGCTGGAGGTATCAGAAGTGCGAATGCTGACATGAGTAACGATAAAGGGGGTGAAAAACCTCCTCGCCGGAAGACCAAGGGTTCCTGTCCAACGTTAATCGGGGCAGGGTAAGTCGACCCCTAAGGCGAGGCCGAAAGGCGTAGTCGATGGGAAACGGGTTAATATTCCCGTACTTCTTACAATTGCGATGGGGGGACGGAGAAGGCTAGGTGGGCCTGGCGACGGTTGTCCAGGTTCAAGTACGTAGGCGGAAGAATTAGGTAAATCCGGTTCTTCATAACGCTGAGATACGATGTCGAGCTACTACGGTAGTGAAGTCATTGATGCCATGCTTCCAGGAAAAGCCTCTAAGCTTCAGATTGTAAGGAATCGTACCCCAAACCGACACAGGTGGTCGGGTAGAGAATACCAAGGCGCTTGAGAGAACTCGGGTGAAGGAACTAGGCAAAATGGTACCGTAACTTCGGGAGAAGGTACGCTCTTAGTGGTGAAGTCCCTTGCGGATGGAGCTGCCGAGAGTCGCAGATACCAGGTGGCTGCAACTGTTTATTAAAAACACAGCACTGTGCAAAATCGCAAGATGACGTATACGGTGTGACGCCTGCCCGGTGCCGGAAGGTTAATTGATGGGGTTAGTTTTCGGACGAAGCTCTTGATCGAAGCCCCGGTAAACGGCGGCCGTAACTATAACGGTCCTAAGGTAGCGAAATTCCTTGTCGGGTAAGTTCCGACCTGCACGAATGGCGTAATGATGGCCACGCTGTCTCCACCCGAGACTCAGTGAAATTGAAATCGCTGTGAAGATGCAGTGTACCCGCGGCTAGACGGAAAGACCCCGTGAACCTTTACTACAGCTTGGCACTGAACATTGAGCCTACATGTGTAGGATAGGTGGGAGCCTTTGAAGCGAGTACGCCAGTATTCGTGGAGGCAATCTTGAAATACCACCCTTGTATGTTTGATGTTCTAACTTAGTTCCCTAATCGGGAATGAGGACAGTGCCTGGTGGGTAGTTTGACTGGGGCGGTCTCCTCCCAAAGAGTAACGGAGGAGCACGAAGGTGGGCTAATCACGGTTGGACATCGTGAGGTTAGTGCAATGGCATAAGCCCGCTTGACTGCGAGAATGACAATTCGAGCAGGTGCGAAAGCAGGTCATAGTGATCCGGTGGTTCTGAATGGAAGGGCCATCGCTCAACGGATAAAAGGTACTCCGGGGATAACAGGCTGATACCGCCCAAGAGTTCATATCGACGGCGGTGTTTGGCACCTCGATGTCGGCTCATCACATCCTGGGGCTGAAGTCGGTCCCAAGGGTATGGCTGTTCGCCATTTAAAGTGGTACGCGAGCTGGGTTTAGAACGTCGTGAGACAGTTCGGTCCCTATCTGCCGTGGGCGTTGGAAGATTGAAGGGGGCTGCTCCTAGTACGAGAGGACCGGAGTGGACGAACCTCTGGTGTTCGGGTTGTCATGCCAATGGCATTGCCCGGTAGCTAAGTTCGGAATCGATAACCGCTGAAAGCATCTAAGCGGGAAGCGAGCCCTGAGATGAGTCTTCCCTGGCGCTTAAAGCGTCCTAAAGGGTTGTTCGAGACTAGAACGTTGATAGGCAGGGTGTGTAAGCGTTGTGAGGCGTTGAGCTAACCTGTACTAATTGCCCGTGAGGCTTAACCATACAACACCCAAAGGGTTTTGATGGACTCAAAGCAAGAACTTTGAATGTGTACATAGACTTTTAAACAGTTTTCCGAATTAAGAATTTGCTTGGCGACCATAGCGTTGTGGACCCACCTGATTCCATGCCGAACTCAGAAGTGAAACGCAATAGCGCCGATGGTAGTGTGGGGTTTCCCCATGTGAGAGTAGGACATCGCCAGGCTTTAATTTCGACTTTGCTTATTTGATAAGCAAGTCACCATAGAGTTCTAAAGTTTCTTTATTATATGTTATGTTGACTTTCAAAGTAGAAAGCGTATTATACGCGTCCTGCTTAAGTGCTAAGGCACTGAAAGCAAAGCTCTTTAACAATATAAACCTATCAATCTGTGTGGGCACTCGTTGATGATAATCAAATTAGAAGCTTCGGCTTCAAATTAGGTTTCAATGAAACGAAGTGACCATTGAATCGAAAGATTCAGCACAGTCAATTCAAACATTACTTTATGTAATGTTCAGTATTCATTGAGCCGACCAAAATCTTAAATTGAAGAGTTTGATCATGGCTCAGATTGAACGMTGGCGGCAGGCCTAACACATGCAA
>ASHK01001353.1 GCA_000695745.1 Vibrio madracius
GATCTTCGGCAGTAACTGGCGACAGCCCATCATTTGCTTGATGAGGCCGTTGCCTATTGTAGTAATCCATCAAGTAATAACTGATATCCCTCTTTGCCTGAGTTTGGGTAAGGTACCCTGTTGCTGGTATCCATTCGGTCTTTAAGCTTCTAAATAGCCTCTCCATAGGAGCATTATCCCAGCAGTTACCGCGACGACTCATGCTCTGAGTTATGCGATATCGCCAAAGCCTTTGACGGTATTTTAGACTACTATATTGGCTTCCTTGGTCTGAGTGGAACATCACGTCGCTAGGTCGGCCTCGTTGTTCCCAAGCCATATCCAAAGCTTTGCAGGTCAACTCTGCATTGGGTTTGTCTGATAGTGCCCAACCCACTACACGGCGGCTAAATAAATCGAGTACAACAGCCAGATAACTCCACTTTGAACCGGACCAGATGTAAGTAATATCGCCACACCAAACTTCATTTGGAGTGGAAACGGAGAACTCACGATTCAACCTATTGGGGATATCTGGTCGCTCTAGCTTAGCCTGCTTATAGCGATGCGAACCTGGTTGTTTGCTTATCAGCTCGGCTTCTTGCATGAGCTTGCGTACTTTGAAGCGTCCGACATCGAAGCCCTCAGACTGCAGCATAGAAGCAAGAGTCCGACTACCAGCAGCACCACGACTCATGTTAAAGAGCTGCTTAACTCGGCTGGCTAACCGAATGCGATTGGCATCCGGCTTTCGTTGTTTAAACTCGTAGTAACAGGAAGAAGCGACATCGAACACTTCACAAAGAAATTTGACCGGTTCATGCTCCCTCAACTGGTCAATTAGCGAGAACGTTCGAGTTCGTCCGACATTAAGAGAGCTGTAGCTTTTTTTAGTATGGATTTTTCTCTTTCTAAGCGATTAATTCTAGCTTCTAACTCTTGGATCTTCTGCTGTTCTGGTGTCAGAGCTTTAACCGTTGGCGTTTCTCCGCCACGCTCAATCTTTAGTTGATCGACCCAGCGTCGTAAGGCTGTATCACCGATGTCTAGAGAGCGTGCCGCCTCAGATATTGAGTAACCTTGATCAAGAACCAAGCTTGCGGCATCTACTTTGAACTCAGAAGAAAATGTACGTCGTTGTCGTTTTGTCATTGAACACCTCATTTATGGTGGAGACTTTACCACCTAATTTGGTGTCCGGGATCATTAAACCACTACAGAC
>ASHK01001354.1 GCA_000695745.1 Vibrio madracius
CATAAACCCACGGAGAGATACAGCTAGTGCTTGAAGTTCCAAGGTAGGAGTGCATCGATATTTGGCTCTGCTTTCGTCAGCTCTTTCATACACTTAACCATGTAGTCATAGAGGATAAGCCCATTAGCTTTTGCAGTCTCGACGATACTGTAAAGCATTGCGCTCGCTTCAGCACCATTTGGAGTGCTCGAGAACAACCAGTTCTTCCTGCCAATGACCAGCGGTTTAATTGCGCGTTCAGCACGATTATTGTCTATCGATAAATGACCGTCATCGATATAGCGGATGAGCTTCGGCCATTGGCCGAGCGTATATTTTATCGCTTTACCCAACGGGCTAGACTCTATTACTTGCTGAGTCGTCATCCATTCGTACAACTCATCCAGTATCGGCTTAGCATGCAGTTGGCGTTCTACTTTTCGTTTTTCGGCAGATTCACCTTTTAAGCGGGATTCTATTCCATAGAGCTTCTGGATTTTGGCCAGCGCTTTATCTGCTTTGCCTGACTTACCTTTACCTTGAAGCTTTTTCGCATCCATGAACTTGCGTCGTGCATGCGCCAAGCAGCCAACGTTGGTTACTTGATGAAGCCCATCATAGGCACCATAACCATCGGTTTGCAGATAACCACTGTAATCCCCCAAGAAGGCAACAGGACATGCCCTCGCACGGCTGTTTTGATAGTCGTACAAGGCGATATTCTTCACATTGGGCAGTGCGGCTTCTGGTGAGTCTGCGCCCGAGCAGTAGAGCCACATGTAACACTGTTTATCTTCCTTTAGCACGTTGAGCGGCGTTTCATCCGCCTGAACCACTATTTGCTTTAGTAGGTGTGTTTTTAAAGCCGCATAAAGTGGGGCGAACTTCTCACTGACTTGGATAACCCACCTTGCCATGGTGGTTCGTGATAGTTCGATACCCGACTGGGTAAACAACGACTCTTGGCGATACAGTGGCATTGCATATTGATATTTGCCAAGGATGATGTTGGCAAGCAAGCTTTCTGTGGCGAAGCTTTTAGGGATAATGCTTTGTGGTGCTGGTTTTTGAACGATGTGGTTGTTGTCTTCCATTTGCTCGCACTGACGACAAGCATACTTAGGGCGAACATATTCCAGCACTTTGAGCACGGCTGGTGAGAACTCAAGTTTCTCACTGCGGTCTTCACCAATTTTATGAAGGTCATGGCTGCAGCATGAGCACTGCTTTTCATGGTCGTCTAAATCAAGTTCGATAACCTCACGAGGCAAGGTCTTTGGAAGTGGTTTACGTTTACCACGTTTCTTCGTTGTGGTGGTCGTGACCTCAACCTCTTCTTCCCTAGCAGCTTCACATTCCACTTCGTTGAAGAGGTCACCTTGAGCCTCATCGTAAGGCCTTAACGCCTCCGAGCGTTTCGCGAACTGACGGTCGAAGGCAAGTTTGAGCTGCTCAAGTAGCGACTGGCGCTCTTGCTTTAATTGGCTTTCTGACGCCATCAGCGCTTTCACCATCGCTTGTAGCTCGGCAACATCCTGACTTTCTGGGTTGATATTTGGCGTCTTTTTCATGGCATTTATTATACTAAAATCATGCCGTTAACGCTTGGTAGATAAAGCTTAATTATCGATTAAGTCATTGTAAAATCGTTTATTTGAACGGGTTTGTGGCCGATAATTGTGAAGCCTGAAAGCAGTCTATCAAGTTCAAATTGAGTCAGGGTAAATACCTCATTTTTCTCTTTTGTGGGCCACTTGTACTTGGCTTTTTCGAGGCGCTTGTACCAAAGTGCAAAGCCTGTTTTATCCCAGTACAAGACTTTGATTTTATCGCGCTGTTTGTTGATGAACAGGAACAGCGCACCACTTCCTAAAGGTAAATCGGCGTCACTTTCGATAATCGCAGCCAGGCCGTTGATGGACTTTCTAAAATCGACGCTTTCACGATACAGATAAATCTCTGGAGCATTGAGCATACGTTTCATGACAGCGCCCCGATGAGTTCTGCCAGATAGGCCGCTGGCGTACCTTGAGGAATACTCAGCTCAACATCATTGATGAGAAGAGTCATGTTTGCGGTTGCTATCTGAGCTTGGTACTTCATGGTCTTTTCAACAACTTCAGCTTGGACAAAGCCTAGAGATACTTCATTTTTATTGAGTTGCTGGCGCTTGGCATAGAACGTTGAGGGATTGAGTTCATTTCGCTTACAAAATGCCAGTGCAGATAATGAACTCGATTCAGATTGCGCGATAAGCGTTTGCCATTCTTGATTGGTGCGTCGTTTTCCCATTTCAAATCTCCTCATGGTTGGAGACTTGATCTTATTATTCGTGTTAGGCGATTAGAATGCGG
>ASHK01001355.1 GCA_000695745.1 Vibrio madracius
TTTTATTGTCCAAGTACAGTCGAGCATTGAAATGCTCTATTGCTAAACAATATCTACAAGGCGAGAGCTCATCTGAAGAGCTTTCTCGTCTTCATTCCATACCATCACGTCAAATACGTTATTGGGCACAAGTGTTTGATATTCATGGTTCACAGGCATTTAAACCTCATGGATTTGCGAAGACTGCACAAACCAAGCTACAAGCTTTAAAACACATGTGGACGAATGGCTGGTCTGTCGGTCACACTAGTGCGATATTGAATTTTTCGTCTCCTGGTACTCTCTCTGTTTGGCTCAAACAATATCAAAGAGATGGTATCCAGGGGCTTGAGCGTAGCAAAGGACGACCAACAATGAGTAAGCACCCTTTTATTCAAGATAAGCACGATGATGAAAAAACACTGGAAGAGCTCAAGGAGGAGTTAGCGTACTTGCGAGCAGAGAACGCTGTCCTAAAAAAGTTAGAGGAGCTGGAACAGGAGAAACGTCGTCGAACAAAGAAAAAACGAAAGTAGTTCTAGCTCTTAGAAATCAATATATACAACAACATCTCTTACATGCCCTTAAGTTAGCGAGAAGTAGCTTCTATTATCACGCGCAATCGAGCAACGTCGCCGATAGCTATCAAGATGAGAAGCAGTTGATCGAGAAAATATACCATGACCATAAGGGGAGGTATGGCTATCGTCGCATTCATCTAGAGTTAAGGAGACAGGATGTGATGCTAAACCATAAGACCGTTCAACGTCTGATGAGGTTACTTGGCTTAAAATCAACGGTTAGGCCCAAGCGTTACAGCTCATACAAAGGAGAAGCAGGAACAACCGCACCAAATGTAATTGAACGGGACTTCAATGCAACGAAGCCTGATGAGAAGTGGGTAACGGATGTCACAGAGTTTAAAGTTAAGCAGCAGAAGGTGTACTTATCACCAATCGTCGATCTGTTTACGCAGGAAGTCGTCGCTTATAAGGTTGCTAAAAACGCGTGCTTACCTCTAGTCACTGACATGCTAACAGAGGCAGTTGCGACTTTAGATAAGAACGCGAAGCCAATCGTTCATAGCGATCAAGGATGGCAATATAGGCATAGGAAATATCAGAAAACTCTCGCTGACCGCGGGTTAACTCAAAGTATGTCGCGAAAAGGGAACTGTCTAGATAATGCAGTGGCAGAGAACTTCTTTGCTTTGCTGAAAACAGAAATGTACCATAATCAGCACTTTGAAGATGCGGATGACTTAATCGCACAGATTGACGAATACATCGAGTACTACAATACGAAACGCATCAAGGTGAAATTAAAAGGCCTGACTCCGATGGAATATCGAAATCAGGCCTTACAAGCCGCTTAACAGAAATGTCCAACTTTATGGGG
>ASHK01001356.1 GCA_000695745.1 Vibrio madracius
CCCTTGATGTTTTCGCACCCTAATGCCACTTCGCGAAAAAGGTACCTGGTACCGTGAGGATGATCTGGCTCGTTAGGGTCGGTCTTACCTGTTTTCGTCTTACTCTTGGTTGTAATCTAAATACGGTTTTTAAACTGGCTCAGGTAACTGGTATGGTTGGTGGTGATTAAGCATTGACCATGCCGTTCTGACGGTTTTGTTAGCGAGAGCAACTGCCGCTCTTCGGAGCCCCGCTCTTTCTATCAGGCCTTTGACCCAAGCTTCTTTTGTTGTCTTAGGCTCCCTTCGGTCAACAGCCCGAACAAAAGCGAGAGCACCTTGAATCAAATTAGCTCGAATTCGTTTGCAGGCGAATTTTTTGCCGATGCCTAAAAGCACCGTCTTGCCGCCAGTGCTGTACTGTTTTGGCGTCAGGCCAATGCACGCTGAGGCTTCACGGCCATTCTTAAAGTTGCCGCCACCTTCACCTATGGAGAGATACAAGGCTAATGCATTGACATTACCTACGCCTTCAAGAGCTGATAGAGCACGACATTCAGGTTGTTGTTGAATCTCATTGTTGAGTTGTTTTACGACCTTTTCTTTCCTTTCTGTAAGGTCTTGGTACAGCCAATACATTGTCGATATTTGCTCTCTGACAATATCTGGTAGGTCATTTTCAGCATCTTCTAAGACGAAAGGAACTTGCTTTCCAAAAGCGGACGTTCCGCGTGGAATATCAATACCAAACTCGGCAATAAGCGCTCTAATCATGTTACTTGTCGCAGTGATTGTATCGACCAAATGCTGTCTCATCTTGTCGATGGATTGAAGTGATTGCGCCCTGACAGATTTTACCGCAACAAAGTGAACATTAGGCTGTTTAGCTGCGACAGCAATCGCCATTGCATCATTCTTGTCTGTTTTTTGATTCGTGCGAAATGGAGAGACATTCTTTGGTGCTATCAAGATAACGTGATGCCCTATGGATTGGCAAAAACGCCCCAAAAGTGGGAAGTAGCACAGGACTCCATGACGACGGTGCAAGGCGGTTGTTTGAGTAACCAGGATTTTAGTTTGGCTTTGCTGAATGGTTTCTCTGTAGCGACATGATTGCCAACCAGCTTACAAACTTGGAATGAGTTTTTTGCTAAATCAATAGCAATGGTCGTAGACTTGTTCATGTATGGACTCCTAAAGATTATGGTTTTGTCACCAGTAATTTTAGTTCCCTCTTGAGGGAGGGAGTCCATACATCGCGAAAGTGAGAATCTCCCACCGCGTGTATGTGACTAAAAATATTCGACTAAGTCACGTAAATCAGCTTCGCGACGTGCTGAATGAGATCCTCTTTTTCAAGGAGATGACAAC
>ASHK01001357.1 GCA_000695745.1 Vibrio madracius
TCGCCGACTGTGCTCCACGTCAAGTTGGACGAATCTACATCGGTTGCCGAGAGCTGCCCTCCCGTACTTGGCGTGCCAGCATCATCCGCACCATTATCTAAATGCCCCGACTCTCTGACTTCACCTGATGTCACTAACTGCGAATCAAGCACAGGCTTGTCATTGGTCCCTTGGACGGTGACAGTAATAACTTGAGTAACGATCGCCCCTTGCTCGTCTTTCACCTGAACTTCGAGGTCAACTGCTCGGTATCGTTTTCATTTAACGCTTCAACGGCGTCTGCTTCGTTATCTATCACAAAGCTCCATAGCCCGTCGCTGGTGACACTGAACGTTCCGTAAGGGTTACTGACATCGCCGACTGTGCTCCACGTCAAGTTGGACGAATCTACATCGGTTGCCGAGAGCTGCCCTCCCGTACTTGGCGTGCCAGCATCATCCGTACCATTATCTAAATGTCCAGATTCTCTAACTTCACCTGATGTCACTAACTGCGAATCAAGCACAGGTTTATCGTTGGTCCCTTGGACGGTGACAGTAATAACTTGAGTAACGATCGCCCCTTGCTCGTCTTTCACCTGAACTGTGAAAGTCAACTGCTCGGTATCGTTTTCATTTAACGCTTCAACGGCGTCTGCTTCGTTATCTATCACAAAGCTCCATAACCCGTCGCTGGTGACACTGAACGTTCCGTAAGGGTTACTGACATCGCCGACTGTGCTCCACGTCAAGTTGGACGAATCTACATCGGTTGCCGAGAGCTGCCCTCC
>ASHK01001358.1 GCA_000695745.1 Vibrio madracius
CCATTGCGATTGGAGCGATTAGCTCAACTTGCATTTGGATGTTGTCACCTGGCATTACCATTTCTACGCCTTCTGGTAGAGAGATGTCACCAGTTACGTCAGTTGTACGGAAGTAGAACTGTGGACGGTAGCCTTTGAAGAATGGAGTGTGACGACCACCTTCATCTTTAGACAGTACGTATACTTCTGATTCGAACTTAGTGTGTGGCTTGATTGAGCCAGGAGCTGCTAGTACTTGACCACGCTCAACTTCATCACGCTTAGTACCACGTAGAAGTGCACCAACGTTCTCACCAGCACGACCTTCGTCAAGAAGCTTACGGAACATCTCAACACCAGTACAAGTAGTAGTTGTAGTCTCTTTGATACCTACGATTTCTACTTCGTCACCTACGCGTAGGATACCGCGCTCGATACGACCAGTTACAACTGTACCACGACCTTGGATCGAGAATACGTCTTCGATTGGTAGTAGGAATGCTTGGTCTACTGCACGCTCTGGCTCTGGAATGTAAGAGTCTAGTGCTTCAGCTAGTTCGATGATTTTCGCTTCCCACTGCTCTTCGCCGTTTAGTGCGCCTAGTGCAGAACCTTGGATAACTGGTAGGTCATCACCTGGGAAATCGTACTCAGATAGAAGCTCACGAACTTCCATTTCAACTAGCTCTAGAAGCTCTTCATCATCAACCATGTCACATTTGTTCATGAATACGATGATGTAAGGGATACCAACCTGACGGCCTAGTAGGATGTGCTCACGAGTTTGTGGCATTGGACCATCTGTAGCAGCAACTACAAGGATACCACCGTCCATTTGCGCAGCACCAGTGATCATGTTTTTAACATAGTCAGCGTGTCCTGGGCAGTCTACGTGTGCGTAGTGGCGGCTTGGAGTATCGTACTCAACGTGAGAAGTTGCGATTGTGATACCGCGCTCACGCTCTTCTGGAGCGTTATCGATAGATGCGAAGTCACGAGCAGAACCGCCGTAAACTTTAGCAAGTGTTGTACAGATAGCTGCAGTTAGAGTAGTTTTACCGTGGTCAACGTGGCCGATAGTACCAACGTTTACGTGCGGTTTCGTACGTTCAAATTTTTCTTTAGACATGAGTTGTCCCTCTAGGTACGGATTTAGGTGGCTTTGAAGAC
>ASHK01001359.1 GCA_000695745.1 Vibrio madracius
CCGTTGATTCGATATTATTCATCATTGTTACCTTTAATCAGTACTCACAAATCACATGACATATATTTCTGTAATTGTCGAAATATTAGTTATAACACTTCTGATGTCAACAAAAATTGAAGCCATCTCTACGTCGAGGTTCGCAAAGAAAACTGACGAACAACAATAATGGAAATACTCAAAGCTACTGACCCTCGCTTTCTCTATTTGGATTGAGAGGTGGACGGCTGACGTTTGGTGTTGTGTACAGACTCTACGTTCTATCTCTGATACCCATATTGTTTTAAGCGGCGTTGACCATCAAAGCTGTTTGATAGATTTTACCAATCGAATAGATAGGGAAGGACGAATTTTCAAAATCGTGGCCCTATAGCAATATAGTCCCATCAGCGCAGAACAGCGCCACACTAATTAATACGACTACATTGAGAGAGTAAAGCTATGATCAACACGACTATTAAGCCATTTTCAGCAACTGCATTCAAACAAGGCGAATTCGTAGACATCACAGAGCAAGATGTGAAAGGTAAGTGGGCAGTATTCTTCTTCTACCCAGCAGACTTTACTTTCGTTTGCCCAACAGAGCTTGGTGATTTAGCTGACCACTATGCAGAGTTACAAGAGCGCGGTGTAGAAGTTTACTCAGTATCAACAGACACACACTTCACACACAAAGCGTGGCATGACAGCTCAGACACAATTGGCAAAATCAACTACTACATGGT
>ASHK01001360.1 GCA_000695745.1 Vibrio madracius
AGAACGCTGTCCTAAAAAAGTTAGAGGAGCTGGAACAGGAGAAACGTCGTCGAACAAAGAAAAAACGAAAGTAGTTCTAGCTCTTAGAAATCAATATATACAACAACATCTCTTACATGCCCTTAAGTTAGCGAGAAGCAGCTTCTATTATCACGCGCAATCGAGCAACGTCGCCGATAGCTATCAAAGATGAGAAGCAGTTGATCGAGAAAATATACCATGATCATAAGGGGAGGTATGGCTATCGTCGCATTCACCTAGAGTTAAGGAGACAGGACGTGATGCTAAACCATAAGACCGTTCAACGTCTGATGAGGTTACTTGGCTTAAAGTCAACGGTTAGACCCAAGCGGTACAGATCATACAAGGGAGAAGCAGGAACAGCCGCACCAAATGTAATTGAACGGGACTTCAATGCAACGAAGCCTGATGAGAAGTGGGTAACGGATGTCACTGAGTTTAAAGTTAAACAACAGAGGGTGTACTTATCACCAATCGTCGATCTGTTTACGCAGGAAGTTGTCGCTTATAAGGTTGCTAAAAACGCGTGCTTACCTCTCGTCACTGACATGCTGACTGAGGCAGTTGCGACCTTAGATAAGAACGCCAAGCCAATCGTTCATAGCGATCAAGGATGGCAATATAGGCATAGGAAATATCAGAAAACTCTCGCTGACCGAGGGTTAATTCAAAGTATGTCGCGAAAAGGGAACTGTTTAGATAATGCAGTGGCAGAGAACTTCTTTGCCTTGCTGAAAACAGAGATGTACCATAATCAGCACTTTGAAGATGCGGATGACTTAATCGCACAGATTGACGAATACATCGAGTACTACAATACGAAACGCATCAAGGTGAAATTAAAAGGCCTGACTCCGAGGGAATATCGAAATCAGGCCTTACAAGCCGCTTGACAGAAATGTCCAACTTTATGGGGTCACTTCADC
>ASHK01001361.1 GCA_000695745.1 Vibrio madracius
TGCTCTCGCTTTTGTTCGGGCTGTTGACCGAAGGGAGCCTAAGACAACAAAAGAAGCTTGGGTCAAAGGCCTGATAGAAAGAGCGGGGCTCCGAAGAGCGGCAGTTGCTCTCGCTAACAAAACAGTCAGAACGGCATGGTCAATGCTTAATCACCATCAACCATACCAGTTACCTGAGCCAGTTTAAAAACCGTATTTAGATTACAACCAAGAGTAAGACGAAAACAGGTAAGACCGACCCTAACGAGCCAGATCATCCTCACGGTACTAGATACCTTTTTCGCGAAGTGGCATTAGGGTGCGAAAACATCGAGGGGCAGAGTTCGCTACTCAACAAGAGCCCGAATATGCGCATGCTTCCTACTTATTTCCGTTCTCTAGTTGCAATCTAACGGGAGTCCATATACGAAGATGACGGTCTAATTGAGGTTATTAGGTGGACATGGTCTGGCAGATGGGAATATGTATAAGTTTTCACAATTGGCACTTCGGAGCTCAGAAGTGGCTCTTTCGGGTTTTGAATTACCTTAAGAATTGTTGTCACCTCCTTGAAAAAGGGGATCTCACTCAGCGCATCGCGAAGCTGATTGACGTGACTTAGTCGAATATTTTTAGTCACCTACACGCGGTGGGAGATTCTCACTTTCGTGAGAATGACGATTAAAATAGTGTGTGACAAAAGTGAAGGGGTGTAGGGGATTACTGTCCATCTGTGAGCTCGCTGTTGTGGCTGGCTCTGAGCTGCCCTTTTGTATTTCAAGCCATTCCCAAAATTACCGTCATTCCCTTGAAAAAGGGAATCTCGCACAACGCGTTGTAGACCTAACTTTCCCTCATATTTTCAGTAATCTACACGCTTAAGTAGTTCTTCGTTTTCACGAAGATGACGGTCTAATTGAGGTTATTAGGTGGAAATGATCTGGTAGATGGGAATGTGTATAAGTTTTCACAATTGGCACTTCGGAACTCAGAAGTGGCTCTTTCGGGTTTTAAATTACCTTAAGAATTGTTGTCATCTCCTTGAAAAAGGGGATCTCATTCAGCGCGTTGAAAAGTTAAATTACGTGACTTAATCGAATATTTTCAGTTACCTACACGTGGTATGAGATCCTCACTTTCGTGAGGATGACGGCTATATGGAGTATGTTAGACATGAAGGGATGTAGAGCATTTCTGTCCAGAAACGAGTCACAACCGTTGGTCAAGAAAAAAT
>ASHK01001362.1 GCA_000695745.1 Vibrio madracius
TACCTCCAGACGAGTGTAGTTTTACTTTCATTCTTTTTTAATTTCTTCAGGTTTTTGCGGAGTTTTTCTTGAAGCTCTGCAATTTCTATTGCTTGAGATTCAATCTTTTCAGTTAATTGTGCGGTTAGTTGGTCGAAAGTTTCTATTTTTGCACGCTGCTCAGTGTATGTAATGAGTGATTTTTGCTTTAGTTCTTCTAGCTCCACACTCTGATTTTCAATTAAATTTTCTTGCTCAATGATGCGTTTTGATTGTTCATCAAGTTTTGCATCTTTATTTATTTTCCCTTGCTTCTGCTTTGCTTTCTTGGATTTCGTTATACGCTTCAATCGTAGTATGGAAATTCAATATCATGCTTTTTTGCATTGATTAGCAAATGCGTTTAACCAACCACTTTTTATTTCAAGCTGTCGCAAATAAGGATGCTTTTTCACAAGTGACCATGCT
>ASHK01001363.1 GCA_000695745.1 Vibrio madracius
GGTCTTTCTATTTGTCTTCACTTTTGAAAAGTGAAAGCAAACGGTCAAACAACCAAAGTTGTCTGCATTTTTATACATGTGCAGACTCGATTTTGCCGGACTCAAATTCCAAGAACACTTGAATGTGTGTTGGTACCTAATCTTTCGATTAGGATTTGAGAACTTTTAATAGATAACAATTAATCAAATCGTTATCTGTCAGCTTTCCAAATTGTTAAAGAGCTTGTTTTCTACAGCAATAAAGCTTTCGAAACCATTTTTAAGAACACTTAAGAAAATGCGCTTAAAGATGGTGGGCGATACCGGGCTCGAACCAGTGACCCCCTCCTTGTAAGGGAGGTGCTCTCCCAACTGAGCTAATCGCCCACGAAAGTCATTCCGTGGAATGTTCAAGAATGGTGGAGCTAAGCAGGATCGAACTGCTGACCTCCTGCGTGCAAGGCAGGCGCTCTCCCAGCTGAGCTATAGCCCCATATCTTGAGATTTCCTTCAAAGAAGGAATGGTGGGTCGTGCAGGATTCGAACCTGCGACCAATTGATTAAAAGTCAACTGCTCTACCAACTGAGCTAACGACCCAATGGTATCCCGTAGGGGAGTCGAACCCCTGTTACCGCCGTGAAAGGGCGGTGTCCTAGGCCTCTAGACGAACGGGACACTGCGTTTGTAAGTGTTGGGCACTTACATTTCTCTTTACATCATAAACCATCAATCTGTGTGAACACTCATCGCAATAATCTTTCGTATAAGGAGGTGATCCAGCCCCAGGTTCCCCTAGGGCTACCTTGTTAC
>ASHK01001364.1 GCA_000695745.1 Vibrio madracius
TCAGTGAAATGGGAAGAGCTAAGGCAACTCGTCATGGACGAGTTCGCTATCTTTAAAGGACATCGGTATGCCACGGTCATTGCTGACGCTAAGACTCACCAAGTCATTTGGATAGGGTTAGGCCGCAGCCGCAAGGACATACGACCGTTCTTCGAGCTGTTAGGCAAGCATGGCAATAATATCGAAGCGGTCGCGATGGACATGAATACGGCTTTTGACCTTGAAGTTCAAGCGCACTGCCCGAACGCAAAAATCGTTTACGACTTATTCCATGTTGTTGCTAAGTTCGGTCGTGAGGTCATGGATAGAGTCAGAGTCGACCAAGCCAACAAACTCAAGCAAGATAAAAAAGCGAGGCAATGGGTCAAGCGTTCACGCTGGGTGTTGTTGAAAAATAGAGGCAACTTAAATACACAGCAAGCCAGCTATCTTACAGAAATATTGAATATCAATAAGGACTTAATGACCACTTATATCCTCGGAGCACAACTCAAAGAGCTTTGGTATTGTGAATCAGAAGTGCATGCCAAAGGGCTCTGGG
>ASHK01001365.1 GCA_000695745.1 Vibrio madracius
TTCGCTAGATTTTCGAGCTAACCGTCTGATATTTAAAGCGATTACGCCTATTCTCCTGTAGTTTTTCATTCTACAGGGGGGCGATGAGATTTCGCAGTAATTCCGAGGCGCTGCTCTCGCTGTCGCTCGTTACGCTTTGCGGTCGCTGTAGCCATACGCCCTCCTACCAGAACTGGTAGGCGCTATGGACACAACACTGTTGAAATGTTCGTTATGAATTGCCATAATTACCTTAACCTTATGAAGATAACCAGCCGAGGGATTGCCGTCCCAATGAAGCTGGTTTTTTTCTGCCTGCAATTTGCCGTAACAGCCAGAAAAGTTGTTATAAAAATACGCCCCTTTCGACTAGTAGTCAAAACTTGCATCCTTATAGTGCTGTTTATGCACTGTTTTTTGAGCCGTAGGCGGCTCTTTGTGATTTCCTTCACTTGCTCTAGTGAGCTTCTATCCGCTGCTCTCATCGAAACACCGACCGCGCCTAGCGCTCTTGCTT
>ASHK01001366.1 GCA_000695745.1 Vibrio madracius
CGCCTACCAGTTCTGGTAGGAGGGCGTATGCTACAGCGACCGCAAAGCGTAACGAGCGACAGCGAGAGCAGCGCCTCGGAATTACTGCGAAATCCTATCGCCCCCCTGTAGATGAAAAACTACAGGAGAATAGGCGTAATCGCTTTAAATATCAGACGGTTAGCTCGAAAATCCTAGCGAAAGATGCAGAGAAAAAACTGCAAAAACGTCGACAAAAAATACGCGGGTGACATACATCGAACGTGCGATTGTGCATGGACTGTTGTTGCATCTCGCGTGTCTGTAAAAAATCACCTGAATTTAAAACTGCACATTATAAGGGCTTGCGACCTGTGATCAGTGTGGTCGT
>ASHK01001367.1 GCA_000695745.1 Vibrio madracius
TTGAAGAATTAGAATTAAGAGCATACTCAACAACGCCTGCTTATTGGCGAAGGCTTCGCAACGCTCTTAATTGCTACGCAATGGAAAATCTCAAAGGTAAATATAAATACGTTTACAGGACGCTTGAAAACTGTGACCAAGAACGGATTTGATAATATACCAACTGAGTTAAAAGCGAAGAATTTCAAAGTCAGAAAGAAAAAGAAACATCAATGAGTGCAGATGAAGTTTGAAAAATCTTTGMTGCGACAAATGATGATAGCACTAGAGCGACAA
>ASHK01001368.1 GCA_000695745.1 Vibrio madracius
TATTTGTCTTCACTTTTGAAAAGTGAAAGCAAACGGTCAAACAACCAAAGTTGTCTGCATTTTTATACATGTGCAGACTCGATTTTGCCGGACTCAAATTCCAAGAACACTTGAATGTGTGTTGGTACCTACATCTCTCGATATAGGATTTGAGAACTTTTAATAGATAACAATTAATCAAATTGTTATCTGTCAGCTTTCCAAATTGTTAAAGAGCTATGCAAACTAATTGCACTTTCTAAAGATTTTCAGTGCCTTTCGGCGTCGAAAATTCCAACCACGTGCGCTTTGCTGAAGTGGTTTGGAAATTCTTAATCCAAAAATTCTTAGAGAGTGGTGGGCGATACCGGGCTCGAACCAGTGACCCCCTCCTTGTAAGGGAGGTGCTCTCCCAACTGAGCTAATCGCCCACATTTAGTTTTTTTACATTTCCCGTGGAAGGAAATGGTGGGTCGTGCAGGATTCGAACCTGCGACCAATTGATTAAAAGTCAACTGCTCTACCAACTGAGCTAACGACCCAATGGTATCCCGTAGGGGAGTCGAACCCCTGTTACC
>ASHK01001369.1 GCA_000695745.1 Vibrio madracius
CAAGAACACTTGAATGTGTGTTGGTACCTACATCTTTCGATATAGGATTTGAGAACTTTTAATAGATAACAATTAATCAAATCGTTATCTGTCAGCTTTCCAAATTGTTAAAGAACGAGATTTCTTTCGAAACCATTTTTAAGAACACTTAAGCAAATGTGCTTAAAGATGGTGGAGCTAAGCAGGATCGAACTGCTGACCTCCTGCGTGCAAGGCAGGCGCTCTCCCAGCTGAGCTATAGCCCCATCAGTGTTGATGCTTACCGCCAATCATCTGGGAGGAAGATTGGTGGGTCTGAGTGGACTTGAACCACCGACCTCTCGCTTATCAGGCGAACGCTCTAACCACCTGAGCTACAGACCCAAGCATCGTCTTTAATCTAAACCGTATCAATCTGTGTGAACACTCATCGCAATAATCTTTCGTATAAGGAGGTGATCCAGCCCCAGGTTCCCCTAGGGCTACCTTGTTACGACTTCACCCAGTCATGAACCACAAAGTGGTG
>ASHK01001370.1 GCA_000695745.1 Vibrio madracius
GCGAAACAGCGTGACTTCACGCTGTTTTTATATTTTTGTTGACTTTGAATTATTTAATGTATAAAGGGTTGAAACATACTTGAGTAGCGTGATATTAATATATATAAAAGCGATGGAATATATATTAAGTGAAAGAAAGTACAAAGAGAGAAATATTTAAGTTTAGCAGAACACTTTATTAAAACAGTGCAAGAAAAGCAACGAAACAAATAAAAGTTTCACCATCAACTTATATTGAAGAATTAGAATTAAGAGCATACTCAACAACGCCTGCTTATTGGCGAAGGCTTCGCAACGCTCTTAATTGCTACGCAATGGAAAATCTACAAAGGTAAATAATAAAATACGTTTACAGGACGCTTGAAAAACGTGTACAGACGGATTGACATGAATGATTAACCAATAGTAGTAAAACAGAATGATTAACAAAGCGAAAGAAAAAGTCAAAGATCG
>ASHK01001371.1 GCA_000695745.1 Vibrio madracius
AAAGTAAATGTGTTTAATATGTTTATAAACGTATTAAACACACATTACTTGAAAATATGTTTAATGTGTCGTAACATATATTAAACACGCATTGAAATTAAAAAGAGTACCGAGATATGAACGTTACCCATTTAGTACCAGAGTCAGCACAACAGGCACACAAAGAAATATTACTTTCACTTGGCAGTGAAAATAATCCTCAGCAATGGATGGAGTTTTGCGAAACTATTGATAAGCACATTCCAG
>ASHK01001372.1 GCA_000695745.1 Vibrio madracius
GCTGAAGTCGAGGAAAACACCGACAAGGCAGCGTGGCTGAAAAGCGTTTTCTTGAGTACTGCCTAACAATGAAAGGATCACGACAATTATTCTGGTCTCACGGCTTGAAAAAACACTTTGGCATTGGCGAAAGACAGATGAAGAACTCGCAGCTATGGAAGAAAGCGAGCTGATTGACGTGATTGAAATCGATCGTCCAACGTGGAAAGTCATTCGAGAGAACGGTGCGCGTTCTACCGTTCTCGAAATTGCAGAATTGAATGACAAAAGGGCAATTGGATTTATTTATTAATTGTCCCAAAAAAGAACATGTCCTTCTAAGAAGGCCTCCAGACGAGTGAGTTTTACTTTCACTTTTTTAATCTCAGGTT
>ASHK01001373.1 GCA_000695745.1 Vibrio madracius
GCTGTAGCCATACGCCCTCCTACCAGAACTGGTAGGCGCTATGGACACAACACTGTTGAAATGTTCGTTATGAATTGCCATAATTACCTTAACCTTATGAAGATAACCAGCCGAGGGATTGCCGTCCCAATGAAGCTGGTTTTTCTGCCTGCAATTTGCCGTAACAGCCAGAAAAGTTGTTATAAAAATACGCCCCTTTCGACTAGTAGTCAAAACTTGCATCCTTATAGTGCTGTTTATGCACTGTTTTTTGAGCCGTAGGCGGCTCTTTGTGATTTT
>ASHK01001374.1 GCA_000695745.1 Vibrio madracius
TGGGTAACGTTCATATCTCGGTACTCTTTTTTAATTTCAATGCGTGTATTTAATATATTGTTACGATCAACATTAAACTATATTTTCAAGTAATGTGTGTTTAATACGTTTATAAACATATTAACATCATTTACTTCCACCCCGTACTTGGTTTCCGCAGGAAAACGGAAGTACGGGAGTGGCAGGGCGTTAGCACTGCGTAGTGACAACCGAGGTACGAGGGCAGATCACGGAGAACGGGAGGACAAGACACCCTAGTGTCTTGTTTGCTCTAGATCCGACAACACCCACTGGACCTGGATTTGTCAAATAAATACGCAGAGTGTCTGCGAAATAATTAGCGAGCACTGCTCGATCA